>JAKZVK010000228.1:0-5850 GCA_047516085.1 Bryobacterales bacterium | reverse complement strand
CTCGAAGTTGTAGACCGAATACTGCTGTTCATCGAGGAAGCGCACGTCACGGTAGGTCCAGGTCTCGTTCCACTGAATGTCGTAGACGCTGTCGACACTCTGCAGGAAGGCGGTAAGCCGCTCGAGACCGTACGTCAACTCGGCGGGCACCAACTCGAGATCAATGCCGCCGCACTGCTGGAAATAGGTGAACTGCGAGATCTCCAGCCCGTCGAGCATCACCTGCCAGCCAATGCCCCAAGCCCCCAGCGTCGGCGCTTCCCAGTTGTCTTCTTCCAGCCGGAAGTCGTGTGCCCGCAAGTCGATGCCGATCGCTTCGAGGCTCCTCATGTACAGCTCAACGATGTCGTCGGGCGAGGGCTTCAGAATCACCTGAAGCTGCATGTGCTTGTAGAGGCGGTTGGGGTTCTCGCCGTAGCGCCCGTCGGCCGGACGCCGGCTCGGCTGCACGTAGGCGACCCGGTAGGGCTTGGGCCCCAGCACACGCAGAAACGTCTCCGGACACATCGTGCCGGCACCGACCTCGACGTCGAACGGCTCTTGGATGATCGCGCCGTTCTCGGCCCAGTAAGTCTTCAACTCGGCGATGATTTGCTGATAGGTCTTCATCGATCTCGGCGCCGCTTTCACAAACTTGGCTGAGTGCGGTCTAGGTCTACAGCCTCTGGACAAATGATCCCCCGTAAGCAGGGAACGTCGGCGGCGCTGCCGGCGTGGCAGCCTCCGAACCTTTCACACTCTCGCGGAAGAAACCGCTACAACTGCTCGAGCACGGATACCGTCTTCAGCCGTTGCTCGAACTGCGCTTCGAGACGCTGGATCAAAAAGCGCCTCAAATCCTCGGCCGTACCACGGTCCCACGGCCGCTCGCGCAACGCGGGCAACGGATGCTTCAACATCTCGCAGGCTAGGGCGCGCGACGCCGGGGCCATCGACCAGCAATCCCGCGTTCGGAAGTCCGCGGAGAACAAGCCCGGCTGCGCCCGTTCGAAAAACGCCGGCTCCTCGGGGCCGAACTCGGCGCCGCTCTGCAAGCAAACGTTCAACGGCGGCAACCAGCCGCCCAACCGCACCGACCACAGCGCGAAGTAGGTCACCGCCCGCCAGAGCCAGCTCGGCACGTCTAACGGCTCGCCCACTTGAAGGCGCCCTGCCGCTTCGCGAGGCGCCTCCGCCCCTCCAGCCGCCCCGCCTGGTGCAATAGGCACAGCCGCCGGCTGCGGGTCCAACTCGCCCTTGACCCCGGCCCACATCTCGTCCCGCACAAGCAACAACAGTCGGAAGAACGCATCATTCGGCTCGTGCTCGGGCAGGAGCTGATCCGACACCTCCGCCAAGAAATCGAGCCCGACGCTGGTCGCGTAGTCCGCCTTGAGAAAGATCGGCGGACCGCTCAACTCACAGCGGTCGAGCTTGGCCAGGTCCTGGTTCTCGCGCCGGTAGTAAAACAGCCGCACGTGCGAAAGCCGCTCCAGGCCCGAACCCCAACGGCTCTTCGGCCTGCGCGCCCCGCGGGCAATACCCCGCAGCTTCCCCTCATCGCGAGTGATAAAGCTGACGATCAGGTCCGCTTCCCGGTACGGGTAGGTGCGGAGGATCAGGACTTCACTTTCTCGGGAGGGCATAGGCGCGCGACGACGCCGTGCACAATCCCTCAGGATAACAATTCCGGGGGAAGCGGCAGAAAAACCCTAGCTAAGTTAGCTAAGTTCGGTTTCTGCTGGAGGCGAGCGTCGTTTCGCGATCAAGCGTGCAGATAGTTGATCTTGCCCAATCTGGTCGTTGACGGCTCTGGCCGCTCGACCGTGAGCGTCCCCCCATAGCGCCAGCGCAGCACCATCATCTGGTCAGAGGCCGACTTGTGGCTCATCGCCGCCAGGAACGCCTCGGCAATCTCCCGGCTATCACGCGCTGGCCGAGCCGGGGGTGCACGATCAGCTTCAGAACAGGCACACCGGCCAAGCCTTTGCTGCCGCCGCTGACACCCGGGAGATGGTATGACGCCCGGGGCGCTTGTAGCAGTTCGGGCTGCACTTCGATCTGCATGCCGCCGCGCCGCACGATCTTGCGGCCCGTGAAGCGAATCCGGCATCCCGCCCACCGTTGAGCGACCGAAGACACGAACGAACCCAATTCACACCGGGCTAATTGCTCCTCTTTGGTTCAGACCGCCCGGGATGTGGGCGGCGGCAAACCCTACGAGGCTCTTTTCACGGATCGGCAAGACGAACTCGATCGCTCTCACACCATTGAAATCAACAGCATGCACGTCAGGGCACCAATACCTAGGCTCACTGGGAGCCACGGCTCGACAGAATAAGCGAGACGAAGTCAGTTCGCCACGAAGCGTCGTAGGATCAAGAGCTTGCAACCCGGTTCCGTCCTGACAGGCACCCCGCAATTGCGCCTCCCGGTTCAACTGCGCGGCCCGCCAGAGGACTGTTAAATACCCGTTGTATAATGGCTTACGGCGCATCCAAACCGCCTGGACAGCGTGAGGAGACCCCATGAAGTTCTTTCTCGACACCGCTCATCTTGAAGATCTGCGCAAGGGCGCCTCTTACGGCATCGTGGACGGGGTGACGACCAATCCCAGCTTGATCGCCAAGGAGGGCCACTCCAACGCCGACCAGATTCGCGCCATCTGCGACGTCATCGACGGCGACGTGAGCGCCGAGGTCGTTTCCACCGAAGCCGATGAAATGATCCGTGAAGGCCGTGAGCTGGCAAGCATTCATCCCAATGTAGTCGTCAAGTGCCCGCTGATACCCGAAGGCATCAAGGCGACCAAGGCGCTTTAGTCCGAAGGCATCCGTGTCAACGTGACGCTTTGCTTCACCGCGGCGCAGGCGCTGCTGGCCGCCAAGGCGGGCGCCTACATCGTCAGCCCGTTCATCGGCCGCCTCGACGACATCTCTCACGAGGGGATGGACCTCATCCGCGAGATCGTCACCATCTACGAGAACTACGGCTTCCCCACCCAGGTGCTGGCGGCGTCGATCCGCGGACCGCTGCACGTCAAAGAAGCTGCGCTGGCCGGGGCACACATCGCTACGTTGCCGCTCAAGGTGCTCGATCAGCTCTTCAAGCATCCGCTCACCGATAGCGGGCTCGAGACGTTTCTCGCCGACTATCGCAGAACGTTGGAAGAAGTCTCCGTCGGTTGATGCCCGAGCTGCGATTCATCGTTTCCATCGGCTGGTGGTTCGGCCTGGCGGGGTTGGCCGCGGTGGCGGCGCTGGCGTCTACTTCGCTTGGCGTCCGGTCGGCACGCCCGCCGAAAGAGAGCGTCACCGCCGTCTGAAAGTGAGCGCCACCGGCCGCTTTGCCGACGGCACGGTGGGTGACTTCCGCTCGGTACCGCCCGGCGAAGGCGAAGAGCCTCAGGAGCTTGTCTTCTATCAGTACTCGGTGGGAGGCGTCGAGTACTCGGCGGCGCGGGATGTCGCGCATCTCAAAGACCGGATCGCCGGTTAGCCGCCCATCGTGGGTTGGGTGAACGTGAAGTACCAGCCGCGGAACCCGTCCGATTCGATCATCATCTGCGAACAGTGGAGCGGCCTGCGGACCAACCGGCGTGGTGCCGGCGAGCGAAACGGGTCGGCGAGTTAGCGGGCTTTCACTTTCCGCGTTTCCGCGGTCCGCATTTCGATGAGCTGATCCGACGCTTCCTGGTAGGCCTCGACCACCTGCTGGGAGGGGCCGTCCATCCGAATGCGGCCTTTCTCCAGCCAAATCGCCCGCGGGCACATCGACAGCACCGCCGGCAAACTGTGCGAGACAAACAGCAACGTCTTCCCGCGGCCCACGAGCTGCTCGATCCGGTCCTGACACTTGTTTCGGAAGGACTCGTCTCCCACGGAGAGGACCTCGTCCAAGATCAGGATGTCGGGGTCAACATGCACAGCCACGGCGAACGCCAAGCGGGAGACCATGCCGCTGGAATAGGTTCTGACCGCTTCGTCGATGAAGTTCTGTAGTCCGGCGAACTCGACAATACGGTCGAACTCCCGGAGCACGTCCGAGCGACGAAAGCCCAGCAGCGAAGCGTTGAGGTGAACGTTCTCGCGTCCGGTGAGATCGGCATGAAAACCCGTTCCCAGCTCGAGCAGGGCCCCAATCCGGCCGCGCAGAGCAATCCGGCCGCGCGTCGGGGCCGTCACGCCTGCGATGATGCCCAGCAGCGTGCTCTTGCCCGCGCCATTGCCGCCGACAATCGCGACATTCTCGCCCTGTTCAACCCGGAAGGAGATATCTCGCAGCGCCCAAAACGGCTCGATCACCTTCTTGACCTTCTTGCGCACGCGCTCGCCGGCCAGCTCTCGCGTTTGGTGCAACAAGTAACGCTTGCTGACCCTTTGGACGTCGATGACAGTCATGGAGCGAGGTTCACTGCCTACAGGAAATCGGCGAAGTTCTTCTTGATTCTGCCAAACACATACGCGCCAACGCCCAAACTTGTGAGCGAGACGGCCACCATCTTCAGAGTGGTAAACAGCGGCGGCGGCACTCCTTGTATCAGGATCCGGCGCGAAACGAAAATGACGGCCGCTAGCGGGTTGTACTCGTAGATCCAAACGTAGTCCGCCGGGACGTTGTCAAAGCCGTAGAAGATTGGAACAAGCCAGAACATCACCAGATTGATCGACTCGACGACGTACTGAATATCTCGATAGTAGACGTTCAGCCCCGACGTGAGCAGCGACATGCCGCACACAAAGACCACTTGCAGGATCACAACGATCGGCAGCCACAGCCAGTGCACACTGAAGCCCACCATGAAGAACGCGACGATCAGCAGCAGACCGAGCTGGATACCATAGTGCACCAGGTTTCCGAGCACAACGGACACCGGCAGCAGCTCCCGCCGGAAAGGAACCCGCTTGACGAATGCAGCGTTGTCAACGACGGACCTCGTTCCTGTCAGCCACGCGAGGTTGAAGAAGTTGTACGGGAGCAAGCCGCAAAGAAGGAACAGGGGACTATGCGGCCGATCGAGCGGGAAAACGATGCCAAACACGAAGGAGAGCACGCCCATCATCACGAGGGGGTTCACGAGCGACCAGAACACCCCCAGCGACATGTTGCGGTAGCGGACCTTGAAGTCCTTCTCGACCAGATTGCGGAGGATGTAGAAATGGTCGTACCCTGACGCTGCCTGGGTCATGCTCACTATGAGAGGTGTTGGGAAACCGGAGGGGCTCCGGCCACAAGGGCTTCAGTTTCGAATCTCTACTGTACTAGATCAGCCACCGGCGGGACGGCCCCGGTGAGGACCATGAGGGCGAGGTGGCGGCCGCCGTGGGCTAGCTTTGCGCCGTGCCCGCAACGAGGCTCAACATGACCAGATCCGCGGGACGAAAACGCATTTTGGGTAGGTTGCGGATGCCTTCCGGCTCGTCAAGCACATGCCGAATGAGAAGCGACCGTAGCTCGCTCGCGCTGAGACCCAGAAGGCGTGCCGCTTCCTCGATGTTGAATTCCGCCTTTGACGTGGGAAGGCTTAGCTGCATGACGTTTTTTCGAGCGCTTCGAGACTCTTGCCCGATGCTCCGATTGTAGGATGGCGCTCATGCCGCAACCATCCGAAAAAGCGCCTAGTTGGAGCGCGGGCTTACCCGATTTTCCTAAGCATGCTGCTCTATGCCTCGCCGGTACGTTGATACTCCGCGATGGGCGTGACTTGCGGCAGCTCTGGGCTGCTGTCCGGATCAGCCTTAGTTAGGGGTGGGTTTGGAGGGCGGCGCTGTAGTGGCGGAGGTCTTCGAGCAGGCTCAACGGTAGGGCGAGGCTGTTGAGACGGGTGTCGGATTCGGGCTCGCCGTGGAAGTCGCTGCCGCCGGTCATGCC
>JAKZVK010000227.1:0-3982 GCA_047516085.1 Bryobacterales bacterium | reverse complement strand
GGTCTATGTTCTGGTCGCGATCCTCAAGAAGCGTCTCGGGCTGGGCCCCAGTCTCCACCAAATTATACAGGTTCTGAGCGTGACGCTGTTCGAGAAAACCCCCATTGTACGGGCCTTTCACGACATCGACTCCAAAGACCCGCACCCCTCAATTTCTAACCAGTTGATTCTATTCGATTTATAGCCGGACAGTAGTGAGTCACACTCATCACGCTTCACTACAAACCTTTTAACTTTTGATCAACACCCCATGGGGCGGGTGGGGGGTGCTAAGGTGGGTGAATCAGGGCTATTCTTCGTCGAAATACCACGAGGCGGCCTTCACCGAGAACGCGTGGCTGGCCGACTGCGACAACGGCCCGACCAAGTGGTATCTCTGGTTGCATCGCGATGACCCAGCAGTGAAGAAGTACTACGAACTGGCGTTCGGCATGCGTCCCGCTGAGGAATTGTATGACCTGAAGAAGGACCCTGGAGAGATTCACAGCGTGGCTAGTGACCCGGGGTACGATCAGATTCGCAAGGAGCTTGCCGTTCGTCTCTTTGAGGATTTGAACGCGACGGGCGATCCGAGGGTTCATGGCCGCGGTGAGTTTTTCGACCTGCAGCCTTACCTAGGCGGGGCCCCGAAGTACCCGGAGCAATGAAGAGGGAGCCGGCTCGCGCATTTAAGGAATGTGCAGGAGAAGGTTGACGACAACCGCGCTAAGGAGTTAGGTGGAGAACCATCACCGGCTTGATTGTTCCAGCGTTGCCGAGCCTATTCGCGGCTAACGTCGCTCTCGCCCAGAATCCTGGTACCGGCCTCGAACGGCGGATTGTTGGACGAAAGGCGATCTCCGACAGCCAAAGGGCGAGGAGGGCTAACTAGTTGCTCTCGTGGTGCTTAGAGCCCTCCTAGCGGGCAAGAAACTCTTCGTACCAGTTACACAGCGTGGGGCGCATGCTTCTCGGAGCGATCGATTCGTACACTACGATCGCTTCAAAGGTTGAGATGAGAAACGGTCGTACAGCGCGAATTCGATCCCAGACGCTAGCCGCAATGCCGATCGCGGCGTTCATGCTGTGGTCTCCTGCTGCGCTTGTTCCCGCCGAACCGATCTGGGAGTCGCTGTCGCTGACCGGCTACTCGGATCGATTGAGCGTGCAGCAAGGCGAAACGATCCGCTTTATGGTCAGCACTAGAGAGCCGGAGTATCGCGCCGACATCGTACGACTCATCCACGGCGATCCTCATCCGAATGGCCCCGGCTTCAAAGAAGAGCTCATCCTCACGCCGGTGAACGGCCGATACCCGGGCCGCAGACAAGAGCTGCGCCCAGGCTCCTACGTCGAGGTCGCCGACGAGGCTCTGCTGCAGCCGCCGGGGAGCTTGACCCTCCAGGCCTGGGTGAATCCGACGACATTGCAGGATGGCGACCAAGCGATCGTCGCCAAATGGTCGGCCGGCGAGGACGCCGGCTACGGGCTATTCGTCGGATCGGAGGGCGGCCTTTCCTTTTGGATCGGAAACGAAGCACAAGGAGTCCGAAGGGTTACAAGCGGGACGCCGATGCAAGCCGCGCGCTGGCACTTCGTTGCCGCTTCTTACGACGCTGAGAACGGTGCGGTAACGCTTTATCAGCAGCCCTTTCGGTCCTGGCCGGTAGGCGAGGGCGGAGTGATCGTCACACGGCCGGTCTCGATCCGGTCCGCCGGACGAAACCGGGCGGCCCTGCTGCTTGGTGCAACAGGGCGATCGACCAATTCGGGAGGGGACGGGGTCGGTAACTTCTTCAGCGGGAAGATCGAGAGTCCGCGAGTGTTTGGCCGCGCGCTTGCGGCCGAAGAGATCGAACGACTGCGGGGAGACGCGTCTGCCTCCGAGGTCGGGGCCTCGCTGATCGCCGCCTGGGACTTCTCAAAGAACATTTCCTCCGAACTCGTCACCGACGTCTCGCCGAATCGGCTGCACGGCAAGACCGTCAACATGCCGATGCGGGCGGCAACCGGTCACCGCTGGACGGGTAAGGAAACGAACTTTACCCATTCGCCCAACGAGTACGGCGCCATTCATTTCCACGACGACGATCTGGCCGACGCGCGATGGCAGGTCGATTTCGCATTCAAAGCGCCGTCGGGCTTGCGGAGCGGCGTCTATGCCGCTCGGCTCCGGGCTGGCAACAACGAGGACTACATCCCGTTCTTCGTTCGGCCGAAGAAGGGCACGGCGGACGCACGCATCGCCTACCTGATTCCGACGTTCAACTATCTCGCATACGCCAACTACAACTCCCAGATCCATGGTCTTCTAAGCCTGTACGATCACCACTCCGACGGCAGCGGCGTCACTTACGCATCGCGCCTGATACCCCTGCTGGACATGCGGCCGAAGCTGGCTAAGGAAGTCTCAGCAGCCGGTAAGCCGTTCGCGCGACATCTGAGCGCCGACCTTTACTTGGTGGATTGGATGGAAGCTAAAGGCTTCGACTACGACGTGATCACCGACGACGATCTCGCCGCCGAAGGCGCCGAACTGCTCGCACCCTACAAGGTCGTCGTAACCGGTTCTCACCCGGAGTACACCTCGGAGGGCATGCTCGACGGGCTCGAGGCGTACCTAAACAGCGGCGGGCGCCTGATGTACCTCGGGGGCAATGGATTCTACTGGGTCACGTCCCAGTTCCCGGGGCTCCCGCACGTCATCGAAGTGCGCCGGTGGGGCGGCACGCGAGCTTGGCAGGCCGAGCCCGGCGAGTACCACCACAGCAGCACGGGCGAACTCGGGGGCCTGTGGCGCTTTCGAGGCCGGCCGCCGCAGAAACTGGTCGGCGTCGGATTCAGCGCCCAGGGCTGGAGAGCGGACGGCCGTTGCGGCCTGAATCGACCATATCGCCGGCAGCCGGACAGCTTTGATCCGCGTGCGGCCTTTATTTTTGACGGTATCGGGGAGGAGGAGATCATCTCGGACTTCGCATCGTTGGGCCTCGGGCGCGGAGCCGCCGGCGATGAGCTTGACCGACTCGATTACGCCCTGGGAACCCCTGCCCATGCGCTCCTGCTGGCAACCGCCTCGGGATTCTCCCAGGACTACCAGCATGTGATCGAAGAACTCCCGACGATGCACTCGACGCGAACGGAGAGCGGTAATCCGCTCGTGAGATCGGACCTAGTCTTCTTCGAATACCCTAACGGCGGCGCGGTGTTCTCGGTCGGCTCGATCAGTTGGTTCGGCAGCCTGTCCGACAACGGCTACGACAACAACGTCTCAAGGATCACCGGCAACGTCCTCGAGCGATTTGCCGACGACGACCCGCTACCGCGGCCCCCGAACGCCCGATGAATACTCGTCGATGAGGGCGCCGGTAGATCGTCAGCTCACTGATTTGACCGCTGGCGGACTGCAGTACTGGAGAAAACAAGCCGACCCACGAGCGGTCTGCGAGACTCAAATCTCCCGGTCGAAACCAGTGAGGCTAACAAGAGATCCAGAGCAGCGCCTGACCAATTTCGTACACCGAGCAGATGTTGGGGTGATCGAGACGTGCGGCGGCCTTGGCTTGCCGGACGAAGCGGGCCTTGTGTTCGGGGCCTTCGATGGCGTGCGCGGCGAGGAGCTTGAGGGCGACAGGTCGCTCTAGCTTGGTGTCCTCCGCCTTATAGACGACACCCATACCGCCCTCACCGAGCTTCTCAGTGATGCGGTAATGCGAGATGGTTTGGCCGATCATGCCGGTTCGATTTTACCTCGAAAACTTAGATGGCGAGAACAACCGATCCGTTGAGCTTTCCGATGGTAGCACCACCAGGCCGTTGAGTTGGGGTGGTTTTCGACTCCTCCGACGGTACTCTGAGCGCCTCAGTCCGGCGAAAGGTAGTGCGAGCGAGATATCGCAAGAGCGCCGGGATAAACCGGCATGTTGTCAGGAATGAAAGAGTCCTACAAGAAAGGAAGTAGCGAATCCACCTTGACCCCGTGTCTTGCGGACGGCGTCGCGAGGCG
>JAKZVK010000226.1:0-5356 GCA_047516085.1 Bryobacterales bacterium | reverse complement strand
GGGCGGGCCTTTCTTCTGGAACTCTTCCCAGCGGACGACACCGGCGGGTGATTGCGTATCGGTTGCAGGCATATGGGTTCGGAGTCGCGTCTCCGAATTCCATATCGACTCGGGCAGATCAAAGATGAGGCTGGCTCAGCGGCTCGGCGGGGACGGCGCGTGCAGAGAGCATGCAGCGACTCAACCGCTCGGGTTTCGGGCATACGAATCACGAATCACGAATCACGATCCTTACGGCTATACTCGTGAGGCATGAACCGCCGCCAACTCCTCCGCAAAGCCGCCGCCGCCCACGGCCTGCCCTGGCACCAGCGCTATCACATGGGCGTAGCCTGCTGGGACCTCTCTCTCTGGCCAAACGACGCGTAGACCGTAGACCGCGACGGCCTCCGGCTTCCTGCGTCCACCTATCTACTGATTCGACATCTGGTTCGCAAGCCGCGCAGAGGCAGTCTACTACTATCCCCTCAGGTGCCAACATGGGGGACACACAAGAGCGGCGCGGGAAAAGTGCGGATGTCCTGACCGGAGAGGAAGAAATCTGGTGCGCAAGAGAGGACTTGAACCTCCACCCGGCGTAAACCGGACTAGGACCTGAACCTAGCGCGTCTGCCAATTCCGCCACTTGCGCACAGACAGCGAGAGAGGGCGAGCGCCCTCTCTTTGAGTATTCTTGCAGCACGCGGAATCGGTGTCAATCCGCCGCAACTCCGTGTGGACGCGAATGCGCCCCAAACGCTAAGGAAGGGTCGAGACGCCGCCGGTGCGACTCTCGGGTTTCGGACGCCATTGGCGTTCCCGGGACGGGTTTCTGTGACTCCTCCCGCGGGGAGGAAAGGGAGGCAAAGAAGCCGGCGCCACAGAAACGTCAGTCATCCTTCAGCACCTTCGCGCCCAGAGCACCTCCGGCCACGCTCAAGCCTATGGAAACGGCGAGCATGACCAACACAGCGAAGAAAACAAGCGCCCCGAGCGTGGCGGGGTCGTCAATGATTTCCAAGACCTGCCGGCGGATCTCGTCTTCGGCCGGCATCTGCTCCATCTGCTCCCGCAAGAGTTGGCTCAGGTCGGGTCGGTCGCGTGGGAACAGACTGTTGAGAACCCCCATCAACAGGGAAATCGCAAAGCTGATCGCCCCGGTTATTGCTCCGAGTTTGGCGCCATCACCCACATTCGGGGAGAGCCCCGTCCGCCTTCGGTAACCGTTGACGCACAGAAAACCGGAGAGCGGGTACCAGAGAAAGAACAGGAAGCTCAGCCACGGCAAATTCGACAGGAAAACTGCCAGCAAGGCGGGGAAATAGGCCGCCCGAAGCGCTTGCGCGTTCCTGAACCTGATCGGCGGCGCGAGGGTCGGGAGAGTCTCTCCTTCCCGCGGCACCACCCTACCGATGCGCTGCGGGGCGTCCGCCGCCGCGGCCTCTTCGGTGAGCGGGCGGCCGCACATCGGACAAAACTGAGCCCCCTCAGGCAGGGAAGCTCCGCAGGTGCAAATCACTGTCGTCACCGTGTTGCTGCCGGGCGGAGCCTAGAAGTAAGCCGCCACCCCCGTCACACGCTCGCCCACCACGAGCGTATGGATATTGTCGGTCCCCTCATACGTCTTGACCGTCTCGAGATTCGCCATGTGGCGAAAGATCGGATACTCGTCGGTGATGCCGTTCGCGCCCAGCAGGTCGCGGCTGCGGCGCGCGACTTCCAGCGCCATCCAGGCGTTGTTCCGCTTCAGCATCGAGATATGCGAGTGATGCAGCCGGCCGCCGGCCTTGACCCGCGCCACTTGGTAGGCGAGCAGTTGCGCCTTGGTAATCTCGGTGATCATCCAGGCAAGCTCCTGCTGAACCAACTGGTGCGAGGCGATCGGACGGTCGTTGAACTGCTTCCGGAACACCGTATACTGCCGGGCCGTCTCGTAGCAGTCCATCGCGGCGCCGATACATCCCCAGCCGATTCCGTAGCGCGCCTGCGAGAGGCAGGCCAGCGCCGTTTTGAGGCCCATCGCACCCGGCAGGGCGTTCTCGGCAGGCACGCGGCACTCGGCCAACGACAGGCTCGAGGTGATCGACGCCCGCATCGACCACTTGCCTTGAAGGTCGGACGTCGAAAAACCGGGCGTTCCCTTCTCGACCAGAAATCCGCGGATTTGCTCGCCCTCGCGGGCCCAAACGACCGCGACGTCGGCGATCGAGCCGTTCGTGATCCAGGTCTTCTCCCCTTCGAGGACGTAGGAGTCTCCATCCTTGACCGCCCGAGTCCGTATCCCGGCGGGGTTCGACCCAAAGTCAGGCTCGGTCAGCCCGAAGCAACCGACGGCCCTGCCCTGGCGCAGGAGCGGCAGCCAGCGGTCTTTCTGTTCGTCCGTTCCGAACCGGGAGATGGGAAACATCACCAGGCTGCTCTGCACCGAGACGAAACTGCGCAGGCCGCTGTCGCCCCGCTCGAGTTCCTGCATCAGCAACCCGTACTCGACATCGCCCATGCCCGCGCAACCGTATTCGTTGAGGGACGCACCAAAAAAGCCCAGCGCGCCCATCTCCTCGACCAATTCGAGAGGAAAGCGCGCGTCGCGAAAATGCTGCTTGATGACGGGGAGGACCCGCTCATCGACGAAGCGGCGCGCTGTCTGCCGCACGAGCTTCTCTTCCTCGCTCAGCAGCGAGTCGAAGTCCATGAAATCCACACCCGCGAAACGGAACATCGCTTTCCCCGTAAGGCAGCCTTCCTTCCATCGTAGCGGCTTTGCTCACCCCTACAAGAAACGGGGCGCCATCCCCATGCACTGACCGCCTGAGCAGCGGCGCTAGTATTCACCTCTCCGGCATATCAGTCGCCGTCGTTACTCCCCTTGTGTGGTAGTACACTCCCCTTTGTGTGGTAGTACACCTCCCCTTGCGTGGTAGTACGCTTGCCCCCTAGTGCTAGGGTGTTCTACGAATGGTTGCGGACCGGGGCCACTGATAAGATCACCTTGTTCACTGAGGAGTCGAAGGGGATTATCGATGAAACTAGCGCACTGGCTCTGTCGATTGCAGATCTGGCACGACACGCGCGGGCAGGACATGGTCGAGTACGCCCTGTTGGCGGGATTCGTCGCCGTCGCCGCCGGTGCTTCGTTCCCGCCCGTAGCGACGTCGATCTCGACCATCTTTTCGAAGATGACGAGCGTGACTGACGCAGTTCCGTAGGACATTGCTCCCGATTGCTTTGCTTCACCGGAGCCGACACCTGCGCCGGGTTATCGAAAGCCGACCGAAAACGACGGTCCCTAGCGGCCACTGGTGCTCGGTGCGCCTACCTCACTTCCGCAGCAAGAACTCACAGCGCTCGTCCGAGAGCTGAATATTCAACGTGAGCTTCCGCAGCTTCTTGAGCCTGCCTCGATAGGGAAAGTAGACGTATCCGGCAGCGGGTTCGCCGATCTCGTTCCGTCCGAGCGCGTGTAGGGGAATGACGCGCTCCCGCCTTTCGTCGAGTGGACCTGACCGCCACAAGCGCGCGGTGGAGCGCAGCCGGCGGCTCTGTTCTGCTTACACCCTCACAACGCTCGGCAGGCGCCTGAGGTTAACGGCTTCGAGAAAAAACAGTCTCGGGAGAGGAGACGGCCGCTTCAGGGGCCCAATTCCGGGTAGCGGAAACAACCGGTGACATGGTCGTTGACCATGCCCGAGGCCTGCATGAAGGCGTAGCAGATGGTCGAGCCGACAAAACTGAATCCGCGCTTCTTGAGGTCTTTGCTCATGGCGTCGGACTCCTTGCTGGTGGCTGGGACCTGCTTCATAGTGCGCCAGCGGTTGCGGATGGTTCGGCCGTCGACGAACCCCCACAAGTAGGCGTCGAGACTGCCGAACTCCTCTTGCACGGCTAGCGTCGCCCGCGCATTCTTCACCGCCGACTCGATCTTGAGACGGTTGCGGACGATCCCCGCATTGCCGAGCAGCTTCTCGATGCGGGGTTGCCGATAGCGGGCGACCTTTTCGATCTCGAAGTTGTCGAACGCCTTGCGGTAGGCGTCCCGCTTCTTGAGGATCGTCAGCCAACTCAGCCCCGCCTGCGCGCCGTCGAGAACGATGTGCTCGAACAGCAGCCGGTCGTCGTGAACGGGGACGCCCCACTCGTGGTCGTGGTAGTGGTCGAGAAGCGGGGCGTTGGCCCAGGAGCAGCGGCTCTTCTTGCTCATTGGAGGTCCGTTCATGGTACACAAAAGGTCAGAGTATGCGTTTCCCCGCCAGTTGTTTTCTGCTGTGCGCCGTCGTGCTCGCCCCTGGGCAAGTGAGCGACCCCCGGGTCGAGTTGTCGGGTGTGAAGTTCGATGAGGCGCGGCACACGTTGGAACTCGATCTGACGAATCGAGGCACGACCGCCATTACCGCTTACCATCTGCTCGTCACACAACATTGCCCCGCGGGTAAGGTGAACGGCACCGATGAGTTGATCAAGCTGCTTCCGGTGCTTGACCCAGCAGAGGTCGGGCCGTGGTATCGCGGCAGCTCGGACCAAGGCTCGATCCGTCCTGACTCAACCCGTCACATTCGTTTTCGCGTAGAGCCAAGGAAGACCTCGCGCGGGCAATGCAACGGCGCCGAACTCCGCGCCTTGACGGCCGTGTTTGCGGATGGGACAGGCGTCGGCAACGATGAGACTATTGGCCAGATCGTCGATCATCGCCGCGGCGAAAGCGAACAGTATGCTCGCTGGCTTGCCCCGCTGCGGGGCGCTCTAGCCGCGGAGGACCCGAAAACGCCCTTGGCCGGCCTGCAAGCCCGGCTCGAGCGGGAGAGAGACCGGCTCGAGGGCGATGGGTCAGGAGACCGTGTCGACGGCGCCAGGAGCGCGAATCGCGACATCTTGTCCCGCGTGAGACAGATCTTGCGTCTTCTTGAGGACGACAGCTCGTTGGCTCAGCAGGTTGGTGACAAGATGCTTCGGTTGCACGAGGTCCGGGAGAGCGCGTTAGCCAAGTACGTTGGGCCCTAATCTTGTCAACCCGCCACTACGCGCTCCAACGAAACGCCTTCACCAGCTTCAACCGTCTCTCGGCCTTCTGATACCATCCCGGCGCAGCGTAGTCGCAGGAGTGCAAGTAGCACTGCACCCGCAGCTCGTTTCCCCGAAACGTGAAGTAGCGGCTCATCGGAACTGTTGTCAGGCGCGCATGATGCCGCGCTAACGCGGACACGTTGACGAAGTGTACGCCCCAACGGCTCTCGACATGCGTCTTGCCGCCGTAGGTGTCGTCGGGGTGGGTGTGGGTATGGGCGCCGAGCCAAAGGTCGATGGCCCCGGGGTGGGCCTCTAGGTACTTCTCGAACGCCTGCGCGTCGCGGACACCGTCGACCCAATAGAGATACGACGCTCC
>JAKZVK010000225.1:0-3478 GCA_047516085.1 Bryobacterales bacterium | reverse complement strand
CATGGTTCGGGTCTCCTTACCCAGTGGATTGGCGTTCACTGGAGGCTACCCGATCCGGCACCGGCGCGGGCTTCCCCGCGTCCGGTGCCGCACTCGCCGACTACCGTCGTCTGAGTGCCATATGTGTCTGAGCTAGAACAGACCCCGCCGCAGCACGCGTGGGACTCGACATTCGCGTGGTCGGCAACGACGCCGGCGAGCGCCTGGCGATTCTATCGGCCATGATCGCCCGATTGGTCGTCAAGTGCCCGAGTACGCCAGAAAGGAGTACGCCGATTTCAACACCTTCTACATTCAGGCTGCGTCGGGAACCTCGGGCGGCTCGTCCGGATCTCCTGTGATCGACATCGAAGGTCGGATTGTGGCGTTGAATGCTGCGGGACAGGACGACGCGGCTACGAGCCTGTTCCTGCCCGTGGGAAGGGTGAAGCGCGCGTTCGACCTCATCGCCGTTGGCGAAGCCGTCCCCCGCAGTACGTTGCTCACCACGTTCGAGCACGCGAGCTTCGCGGAATTGAGGCGCTTGGGTCTGTCCGAACAAGCCGAGCTGCGGCGAAAAGGCCGGGCAAGTGGTCGCTTGAACGCCGCTGCCGCCTGGAACTGACTGAGCCTACGTCCGAGGTCACTCCTGCGAAACCCACCGTGCTGCGGGAGCGCGATTCCGGACACGACCCCATCGGCGAGTCGTTGGTCGTCGTGGACTTCGATATGCCGTTTAGTGTCGGTGGCCACCATCAGGGTGCGTACCGTGGTGTTGGAATGGTCGTGGACGTGGAGCGGGGATGGGTCGTGGCCGACCGTTCGACGGTGCCAGAAGCCATCGGCGACGTGTCGATCACCTTCGCAGCGATGAAGCGGCGCGAAGCCGTCGAAGCGCACGTGGACAAGATGAAACGCATTCTGGCCGCTAATATCCAGAACAAGCTGGGCTCCCGACGGGTGGACGCCATCCGGGTGCAGGATATCGTCCGTTGCCTCAAGCCGATCTGGCACGAGAAACCGGTCCTCGCGAAGCGGGCTGCCATGTTCACTGATCAGGCGCTGACCTTTGCCCGGGCGAACGGCCACGAGGCGGACATCTCGGCGGCGAACGCCAAGGTACTGACAAGAGCGCTCGGACGACAGAAGCGGTGCGTAAAGCACTTCCGGGCTCTGAGCCCCGACAGAGTGCCGGCGGCGTACGCGGCGATTGCGGCCTGCTCAGCCGAGAAGCTCAGCAAGTTGGCGCTGCAGTTCCTGATCCTGACCGCCGCTAGGCCTGGCGAGGTCTGCGGTATGCGACTCGAGGAGTTTGAGGCTGCAGGTGCCCTTTGGACGATCCCGGCAGCACGGATGAGAGCCGGCGTCCAACACCGTGTCCCCCTAAGCCAGGAAGCCATCGCGTTGGTTGAGCAAGCGGTCGCGATCTGCAGGGGGCGGTATGTGTTCAGCGTCACCGGCAAACCACTTGGATCGACGACTATGCTGAAAATCTTGCGGCGCGAAGGCGTCGAATCGACGGTGCATGGCTTCAGGAGTTCATTCAGGCAGTGGTGCCAAGCCGAAAACGTGCCATTCGAAGTCGCCGAGGCGGCGCTGGCGCACCGTCCGAGCGAAGCGGTCGTGCGGGCTTATGCACGGTCGGACTATCTTGCGGAGAGGCGCACGATCATGGAACGCTACACATCACACGTCTGCGTTTCCGAACCCCGGGCTGCGGACGCGTAGAATTTGCGGTCCCTCGCGAGGGGAATCATGTCCATGACCCAAGGGCTTTAGATGAAGGAATGTCGTGACTGTCGAGGGCAGGTATCGAAGTCTGCCAAGAGGTGCCCCCATTGTGGTTGCAAGTACCCGGCCATGACGAGATTACGCTATGCGGCTAATGGGTGGATGGGGGTATTGGTTCTTGTTGTGTTGTTTCTGATGATTTTCCTGTCGCCGATGCCGTAAAGGCTGGGGGATTCTTCGAACCGGCCAAGGCGAGGTCGGGGGGGGGGCTCGTCTGGGACGACTAGGTGGAGATCGAAAGTGGCTGCCTCTACGAGAGCGTTGTTGGGCGGCCTGCCGGCGACCGCACAACCGCTTGATGGGCTCGGTTGACTGGGGCGATCTTGACGTAGCCGCCATCACGGTCGACCTTGCCATCCTCGCGGCACCGGACGGGCTTGACGAGGTCTTCGCGCATCGGCAGTTGAATCCAGTATGGCTTTCCGTTTTCGTCCTTCATCCACGCCGGCCAACCTCCTGCGGCGATGCGTTCGGACTTCTTGGGGGACATCAGGACGAAATGACGTTGGAGTTCACCCCTGCCGTTGCGTGATTCGCCGAAGATGCGTCGGAACCTCGCAGCCTTCGAGTTCAACTGATCGTTGCTCCAAGAGGTGTCGCCCTTCGCTTCCACGAGGACGACGTGCGTCTTGCCGCCCGCTTCGAATGCGATCAGGAGGTCGATGTCTTCCTGGTTGCCGTCGACCAGGCCGTCGTTGGGGACGATCCGTGTTACGGGCGTAGTCGCCATCTGGAGCCAATCTATGTGGTAGTCCATCGCGACGAAGGCGTCGTCTGGAATCTTCACGCCCAGCTTCCGAGCAAGTTCGTCGCGGAAACCGTTGCCAAGGAGGAAGGACTTCCCTTCGTAGCCGAGAACATGGTGGAGCAGGATGAACCGCTCCTTGCGGTTGAACGACTTGAGTCGGTCTATCAGGGACATCTTGACTACCATCGGCGTGAAGTGTGAGCGCATTCAGCCTAACACGCCGGTTGCGTGGCAGCGACCTCTCAAGGGGCGCATGGGGGGGTCGTTAGCGGACGGCGCGGCGCGTGACGAACGGGGTGCGTCAGAGCGGGTCCGACCCACAGGTAGGACGTCGGTTCAAACTTATGGCGCGAGGGATCCTCGGGATCGAGTACCCGCCCTCTTCGGAAGTCCCATATCACCCAATGCCAATCGCGCGTTGTCCCAGCCAGCGGGATCCTTAGGATGGCGTAGGAGTCGAGATCCCAATCCGGCCGCTTCCCAAGGCGACGGAGACTTTCGCCTACGCCACATCCGAGCATCCTGCGTCCTGGTGCGTCCGACCCGACCATTCGGAAACATCAACCGTCGCGTCGCCGCATAGCTTTGGCCGGTCAGCATGGCCACGCAGGCTGCCGGTGCTGCAAGGCGTGCTGGCCGTGACCGTGGTGTTCAACATCTGGGGGTTCCCGGTGATGTCGATGGTGCCGGTCATCGGCGCCGGCAAGCTTGGTCTGCGGCCGTTCGAGATCGGGGTGCTGGCGAGCATGGAAGGTCTCGGCTCCCTGCTCGGTGCGCTCGCGCTCACGGCGTTCGCCCGTCGGCGGCAATACCGCTTCCTGTACTTCTTCGGCGTGCTGACCTTCCTCGTCTGCGCCACGGTGTTCGCCCATTCGGCGTTGCCGTTGCTCACCGGTGCGCTTCTGATCGTGCTCGGCGTATCGATGGCGGCCTTCGCGGCCATGCAGAGCGTGCTGGTGC
>JAKZVK010000224.1:0-7062 GCA_047516085.1 Bryobacterales bacterium | reverse complement strand
AAGACCCGCTCCGGCGTAGGCCGAGGGAATCGACGGCGAGGAGAAAGCGACAGGAGAGGTGTGTCTGGATGGCGAGAAAAATGACCGAGTGGCCTTCCAAGCGCGGGCCGATTACCAAAATCATGCCATCGGATGGCTGCAAAGGGGATACAGTTCCCTTGGCGGTGGGAAAGTGGTACGATTTCCACGAATTTGGATGGTATATGGGGAATGTCGGTTGATAGAAGACCAAGCAAAATCACAGATCACATCAGAAACTTGGCCCGGGCGCCGGACGTTCACTCTGCGGCGCGAGACCAAGAAATCATCCTGAGGGAGGACGCAAATGGCGGACCGAAAGAGGTCTCAATCCACGAAAAGAGGTACGCCACCCACGTTCGGCCGCCACCACGGCCGGTCAACCATAATGATCATGAAAGATAGAAAAACAGGGAGATGATGATGACGAAAGGAAGAAAAAAGCAACCGCTACGGACCGACGACAGGGTCCAGCGGGATACCTCCACGATCCAGGACAACGACGACTCCACCCCCGGTATCCGGCGCCGAGATCTCTTGACTGGAACCGCGGCAACCATCACGGCCGCCACGATCCTGCCTCATATTCGGCCCGCCAAGGCGCAAAGTTCAGGCCCGATCAAGATCGGCCATATTGAGGATCTGTCAGGCAATCTCGCCGTCTACGGCGTTCAGAAATATCATGGGGCGCTGCTCGCGATTAGGGAGATCAACGAGGGCAAGACGCTCAAGGGCGGTCCCGTCGGCTCCGGCGGGGTCGGCTTCATGAGCAATTTCGCGGCCTCTCCGCCGGTCATGGGGGCCGGAGACAAGGACCTGAAATACGTCGACGACGGCGGCAAGCTCACCGGCTCCGGCATGGCCTTCGTCGAGGACGAGGACGTCCTGGTCGATTCCGGCGAGTCCGGCCTGCTGGGCCGCGAGGTCGAGCTCCTCGGGCCGGATGGACAGTCCAACAACAACATCTGGCAACAGTTGACCCGGCAGCTCATCCAGGAGGACAAGGTGGACTGCTTGGTCGCCGGATTCACCAGCGCCGAAAGAGAGGCAATCCGGCCGATCGTCGACCAGCACAAGCAGCTCTATTTCTACACCAACCAGTACGAAGGCGGCGTTGCCGACTCCAACACCTTCTGCACCGGTGCGATCGTCGAGCAGCAGGTGATCCCCGTCGTGGATTACATGATCCAGAAGTTCGGGCCACGGGTCTACACCATCGCGGCCGACTACAACTTCGGCCAGTTGACGGCGGCCTGGACCAAGGCTTTTGCGCCGCTCGTCGGCGGCGAGATCATCGAAGAGGAGTTCGTCCCGCTGAGTGTTTCGGACTACACGACCTCGATCGCGCGGATTCAGGCGGCAAAGCCCGACTGGGTCTTCACGCTGCTCGTCGGAACGAACCAGTCGAACTATTACCCGCAGGCCGCGGCCGCCGGGCTGGAATATCCGATGGCCTCAACGGTCAACATGGCCCAGGGCTACGAACATCGCCGCTTCAAGCCGCCGTCCCTGAATCGCATGTATAACTGCGTCAACTACATCGAAGAAATTCCAACCGTGAGGAACCGCGCGTTCGTCAAGCGCTGGTACGCTATGTTCCCCGACGATCCCTATGTCGGCCAGATGGCGCAGAACACCTACTTCTCGGTCCACCTCTATGCGATGGCGGCGCGTCTTGCCGGAACGACGGACCAGGAAACCGTGAAAAAGGCGCTGGAATCAGGGCTCAGCATCGAGGCGCCGGAAGGTGCGGTTTTCCTCGAACCCTCGACGCACCACTGCTCGCATTACATTCGCCTCGCGACCGCGGATGCCGATCACAATGTGAGCTTCGTTCGCGAGTGGCCGAGCATCCAGCCGTGGTGGCTCCAGCGCGTCGGCGTCAACCTGGTGAGGCACAAGGAATACAAGCAGTACATTCCGGACGAGGATCCATTCTTCGCCATGTTCTCCAAATCGTAGTAAGGTGGTAAGATAGCTCGCATCAGGTGTTGCTCCGGCCGAAGACCAGCTTCGACCGGAGCAACCGGGATTTGGATCGCCGGGGTTCGAGATGGATGTACTGCCGCTGGCGCTGAGCCTGCTTTATCAATTTGTGACGGGTGCGGCGTTCTTTTTTCTGGCGGCCGTCGGGCTGGTCGTCATTCTCGGCATGATGAACATCATCAACCTGGCCCATGGCGAGTTAATGATGATCGGGGCCTATACGGCGACGATCACCTATCACGTCGGTGTGCCCTTCTGGCTATCGGTGATCCTGAGCTTCTTCGTCGCGGCCGCTTTCGGCGCCGTGCTGGAACTGCTGATTGTCAGACGGTTTTATGGTCGCGAGTTGGGTGCCCTGGTCGTTACCTGGGGCGTCAGCTTGGTGCTCGGGCAGGGAACGCTTCTCTTCTTCGGCCCCTTCATGCCGTCGATAGGAATTCCCGGTGGGTCGTTCTCCTATGGAGTTTTCTCGTTTTCGGTCTATTGGCTGATCCTCGTCTTGATATCCCTGCTGCTCATACTGGGGCTCTGGTGGCTCTATAACCGGACGCCTTACGGATTGCAGGCCAAGGCGACGATGCAGAACGCCGAAATGGCGAAAAGCCTCGGCGTTCGCACGCCCCGGATCTACACCCTGACTTTCAGCCTCGGTGCTGGCCTCGCCGGCCTGAGCGGCGCCCTGATGGCGCCAACCCTCACGATCGCGCCCTTCATGGGCCAGCAGTTCATCGCGCCCGCCTTCATAACCGTCGTGGTCGGCGGGGCCGCTAACGTGATCGTCGGCGCGGTCGGTAGCAGCGCACTCCTGGCCGCGGTCAAGACACCGATCGGAATGGCCTTCGGCGCCTTCTGGGGGACCGTCGCCCTGCTGCTGGCGGCCCTGATCATCATCCGCATCATGCCGAACGGGATCTCCGCATCGCTGCAGAAATATTTCAACCGCCGCGCGAGAGGCGCAATGCAGTGAGAACGATCGTTGGCCTGATCTCCGGGGGCGCCGACATCGGCCGGACCCGCGTGTTCTGGATCAGCTTCGGCGTGATCGTTCTGCTGTTCCTTCTTTACCCGACGCAGACGTCCGCCTTCCGGGTATCGAACGTCGCCTTTTATCTGCTCAACATCCCGCTCGGTCTTGGCATGGCCCTGCTGTGGGGATACGGCGGCGTGCTGAGTTTCGGCCACGTGGCCTACTTCGGGATCGCCGGATACATCTACGGCATCATAGCCGGCAATATGTCGGAAAACCCCTTCGGCCCACTCGCCGGCGTCGCCGGCGGTCTCCTGGCGAGCGCTTTCGTCGCCGGTGTTTTCGGCTACTTCGTGTTCTACGCGCGGGTGCAGAAGTGGATCATCCCGATCCTGACGCTGGTCCTGACGCTCCTGCTCGAGACGTTCCTCGGCCAGACGGCCGGATACCAGTGGCGCGTCGGAACGGTCCTGCTCGGCGGCTACAATGGGATGACGGGAATTCCCTGGTTCCAACTGGGCGGGTTCGTCTTCGAAGGCTACTCCTTCTATTACCTCTGCCTCCTTCTCGTCCTGGCCTGCTATTTCGGTCTACGGATGCTGGTCAATTCCAACTTCGGTCAAGTCATCGTCGCCATCCGCGAGGACGAGCTGCGCACCGAGTTGCTCGGCTACGACATTCGCGCACGGCAATGGGTCGTCTTCGTCCTCTCGGCCGTGCTCGCGGGCCTCAGCGGGCTGCTCTATGTCCAGTGGGGCAACTACATCACACCCAGCCAGGTCGGACTGCTGCAGGCGGTCCTGCCGGTCATCTGGACCGCGGTCGGCGGGACCACGAGCCTGCTGGCCGTCGCCATCTCGGCCTTCGCCCTCAACTGGGTCACCTTCACCCTGTCCTCTCAGGGCAATCAGTACGCGATGGTGATCATCGGCGCGCTTCTGGTCGTGACCATGCTGTTCTTCCCGCGCGGTATCGTCGTCATGGTGGCCGAGCGCCTCGGGCGCTTGATGACGCGGCACCCGGCACCGTCACAGCCATAGGGTCGGATGGTCATGGAACCCACCGTCGTCATCGAGACCCGATCCTTGAACAAACGCTTCGGCGGCGTGGTTGCCGCCAACAACGTGAATTTCAAGGTCCTGTCCGGCGAGTTTCGCTGCATGATCGGACCGAACGGCGCGGGAAAGACGACGTTATTCGCCATGCTGTGCGGCATCGAGAGCGCGGACAGCGGGCAGATCTTCGTCTTCGGCCAGGACGTGACCCGCACGCAGGCGTTTCGGCGCGTCAGGCTGGGAGTCGGGCTGACGTTCCAGACCAACCGCGCCTTCCACCAGCTGAGCGTTCGCGAGAACCTGACGATTCCGCAAGCCTCGGCCAACTTGGAAAACAAGGAGGCCGGTCAGGCGCGTCTCGAGTTCGCCCTGGACGCCTTCGGGCTCGACCCGAAGGACGAGACTAAGGCCGCGGAACTCTCCCACAACCGGCTTCAGTGGCTGGAGTTCGCCATGGTTCTCGTGGGTTACCCGAACCTGATCCTGCTGGATGAGCCGACGGCCGGAATGGCGTCGCAAGAAACCCTACAGACCGCGAAGGTGCTCAAGCATCTTAACTCAACCGGGCTGACGGCCGTGGTGGTTGAGCACGACATGGCGTTCGTAAAGGACGTCGCGCAGACCGTGACTGTCTTGCACCAGGGGCAGGTCTTCGCCGAGGGTTCGGTCGCCTACATCACCGCACACGAGGACGTGCGGCGAATCTACCTTGGTCGAGCTTGAGGGAGGTACGTCGTGCTGCTCTCCGCCTCTGATTTGCGTTCCGGCTACGCCACCAGCGACGTTCTGCAGGACGTGGGCGTCACCGTGGAGCAGGGCGAGGTCGTCGGGGTCTTTGGCCGCAACGGGGTCGGCAAGACCACGCTCATGAAGACTCTGATCGGCCTGCTCCCGGCGCGCGCTGGCCAAATCGTCTTCCGCGACCAGGACGTGACGAAGTTGAGCGCTGACAGGCGGGCTCGGTTGGGAATCGGCTACGTCCCGCAGGGGCGGGGCATCTTTCCGCAGATGACGGTGCGAGACAACCTGCGCATGGGCGGCCTGATCAACGCCTCCAAGAAGTCGCTCGACTTCGATCTGGTCTTCGGCTACTTCCCCTTTCTGAAAAAGCGCCTGACCCAGAGGGGCGGGACGCTCAGCGGTGGGCAACAAGCCATGCTGGCGATTGCCCGCGCCCTCGTCAGCACGCCGGACCTGCTTCTGCTCGACGAACCGAGCGATGGCGTCCAGCCCAACATCGTCCAGGAAATCGGCGAATTCATCAAAAGCCTGAACCAGGAAAAGGGGCTGACCGTGCTGATCGTCGAGCAAAACATCGACTTGATGCAGACCGTGGCAAAGCGCGCCTACGCGCTCGACAAGGGTCGCGTCGTCGCTTCCGTGAACCACGAGGACTTGATGGACACTCAAAGGGTCGCCGCGTTCCTGGCGATCTGAGCGAGGTGAGATGATGAACTGGGCAGGATGCGGTCGCAATGGCGGGGGTCGCTTCGCACCGCGGCGGGCATCCAGTGGACAACAAGGTCCGAACTAAGGGGGACATAACATGGAAATGATCATGCGGAACTACCCGAACGACTGGGTGGCCGACTCGATCATGTACAAGCGGGGCGTGGGAGGTGGCACGTCAGGCGTCACCCATGAATTGACCGAGGAGACGCAGGGAACCTACCACTACACCATAGGCCCCTATTCTGACCCGGTTCTGCATATCAATCCGGGCGACCGCGTGGTGGTGGAAACTCAAGACGCCTTCGAGGGTAAGATCACTAGAGAAAGCGACGTGCCCTCCGAGATACTCGAGATGCCGTGGCTGAACCCCCAGTGTGGGCCGATCATGGTCGAGGGCGCCGTCAAGGGGGACGCACTGGCGGTCCATATCGAGAAGATGGTGCCCCGCGGCCCGCAGCCGCGCGGCACCTGTTGCATGATCAAGGAGTTCGGGGGGCTGACGAACACCTACTACACGGCCACGCTGAACGAGCCGCTTCCCGAGAAGGTTCGAAAGATCAACCTCGACGAAGAGCATGTCTATTGGAGCGATAGGGTTACCCTCCCCTACAAGCCGCACATCGGGACGCTTAGCTGTTCCCCGGAAATCGACTCAATCAACTCTCTGACCCCGGACCACCACGGCGGCAACATGGACCTGCCGGACATGGGCCCCGGTACAGTGACCTACCTGCCCGTCCGCGCCCCGGGTGGCCGGCTCTTTATCGGCGACGCGCACGCCTGTCAGGGCGACGGCGAGGTCTGCGGCGTCGCGGTCGAGTATCCGACGACCACCACCATCACGGTCGATTTGATCAAGGGCTGGAACATCGAGTGGCCGCGCCTGGAGGCCGACGACTTCATCATGACAATCGGCAGCTCCCGCCCGCTGGAGGACGCGACCCGCATCGCCTATCGCGAGCTCATCTATTGGATGACGGCCGAGTACGGCTACGATAAGTGGGACGCCTACATGATGCTCAGCCAGTGCGGTAAGGTGCGCCTGGGCAACTTCGTCGATCCCAAATACACGATCGGAGCGGCAGTGCCGAAAAAATATCTGTAAAACAAAAAACAAACAGCTGGCGCCGAGGAGGACCTTCTGAAGGAAATTCGCACATTCCTGGAAGCCTTAGCTAAATTTGGGTATGCCTGATGCCCGCAAAACCCGTCGCCCGCAAGTCTCCTTTGGGTCCAGGCCGTGTAGAAACACTTGCTGTTTTGCCCGTGTGACGGGCCTGTGGGTTTGGATGGTCTGTCGCGACGGTTTTTCCGGTTTTGTCGATATAGGGTATCCACTTCGCTCTCGTGATGTCAATATGTTGGGATGGCGAACCCGGCATCCCATCCCGAAGGCGGGGTCGACTACCCGCGCACCCTGACTGAATTCGACGCGTGGTTCGTTTCGGAGACGGCGTGTGCGGAGTTTCTTGGGCGTGTTCGTTGGCCGGAAGGTTTTCGATGCCCGTCTTGCTGCGGAACCGACGCCTGGCCGACGGCGCGGGGTCAGTTGCGATGCAACCGGTGTCAGCGTCAAACATCGGT
>JAKZVK010000223.1:0-2872 GCA_047516085.1 Bryobacterales bacterium | reverse complement strand
TGACCGATCCTTACACGCCCGACAATAGCGGCAGATGACCGGTGCTGTCGCCGAACTTCTCCATCTGTACCCCAAACTTGTCCAAGAGGGTCAACGACAGGTTCGCCAGCGGGGTGCCCTTGGGGTACACGAGGTGACGATTCCCTTTGAGCCCGTTCTCTGGCCCGCCGATGACGACGACCGGCACGTTGTAGCTATTGTGCGTGTTGCCGTCACTGAAGCCTTTGCCATACAGGACCACCGTGCTATCTAGCAGAGTCCCGTCGCCGTCGGGAATCGACGCCAGCTTGTTCAGGTAGTAGGCGAGGGTCTCCACGTGATACGTGTTCAGCTTTGAGAAGACCTTCATCTTTTCCTGATTGTTGCCGTGGTGCGACATCGAGTGGTGCGCCTCAGGCAGTCCAATCTCGTTGTACGAACGAGTGACGACTTCTCGCGCCATCATGAACGACGTGACCCGCGTGATATCCGCCTGGAACGTGAGCACCTGCAAGTCCAACATCAGCTCGGCGTATTCCTTGAACGTCTCCGGCACGCCGACCGGACGATCCGGGATCTCGAAATCGCTGTTATACGACTCGGCCTTCGCGATGCGCTGTTCCACATCGCGAATCGCATCGAGATACTCGCCGAGCTTGGCGCGGTCGTACCCGCCGAGCTTGCTCGAGAGCTTCGAGATCTCGCCCAACAGGCCATCGAGAATGCTGCGGTCTTCCTGCACTCGAGCCTGACGCTCTTCGGCGGTGTCCCCGCTGCCGAACAGCCGCTCGAACACGAATCGTGGCGTCGTCTCCGCCGGCAAGGGCGTCGTCGGCGTCTTCCACGACAACGAGTTCATGTAGGCGCAGGCGTAGCCGTGGTCGCAGGCGCCGACGACGTCGTTGCGGTCCAAGGCGACTTCCAGCGACGGGAGCCTCGAGTCTCGGCAGATGCGCTCGGCGATCATCTGATCGATCGTCGTGCCCGCCTGCACATCCGCGCCTTCGGTTTGCTTCGGATGGACAGCGCTCATGAACGACGGTGCGGCGCGGGGATGCTGACCGCCGGAGTCGCCCTGGTCCGTCCCCGGGAAGTTATCAAGCCCGGTGAAGACGAGCGTCCGATTCCGGAACGGCTCGAGCGGTTTCAAGGTCGGCGAGAGCTCGAACCCCGCTCCCTCGGTGGGCGGCGTCCAATCAAACATATTGGCGCCGTTCCCGACATAAATCGCGGCGAACCGAGGCGTCCGCCTGGCCTGGGCCGACATCGCGGGAACCATCGCGTCGAGCAGCGGCAACGCCAGGGTGGCGCCCATGCCGCGGAGAAACGTCCGCCTGGGTAGCGCGACCTTCGTGATCACCATTGAACAGCCTCCCACATGCAAAAAAAGACCAGCGGTTTAGTTCGCCTGCTCTTGCGCCATCCTCATTCGAAACGCCGTGCTCGCAACGATGCCCTGGAGCAGCGTAGCAAAACGGTAGTTCTCGCCCGCAGCCTCTCGCTTGATCTGACGAACTGCCGGCGCATCGGTCGCTTCCAGCCCTCTCCCGAGTGCGTAGGTCAACAGCCTCTCGGTCACCGTCGTCAAGAAGTCTTCTGAGCGGCTCAACAACACCTGGCGGAGCTGGGTCGGGCCGTCGAACGTCGTGCCGTCGGGAAGCCCGGCCGCGGCGTCTATCGGCAGGCCGGACGAATAGATCTCTCTCCATTCGCCAATCGCATCAAAGTTCTCAAGCGCGAAGCCCAGCTGGTCCATCTGAGCATGGCAGCTCGCACACACGGGATTGGCCCGATGCGCCGCCAGCTGCTCGCGCATCGGTAACACTTTCCGCGGGTCTCTTTCCTCTTTGAGATCCGGCACGTCCGGCGGTGGTGGCGGCGGTGGCGCCCCCAGAATGTTTTCCAGGATCCACTTGCCGCGAAGGACCGGTGACGTCCGATTCGCCCGCGAGGTGCCCGTCAGAATCGAGCCCTGTCCCAAGAGGCCGCGGCGCACGCTGTCGGCCGGGAGCGACACGCGTCTGAATCGTTCGCCGTAGACGCCACGAATGCCGTAGTGTTTGGCCAGCCGCTCATTCACGAACGTGTAGTCAGCATCCAGCAGGTCGAGCACGCTGCGGTTCTCCCGGATGATGCTCTCGAAGAACAGCTTCGTCTCGCGCTCGAAGGCCTGGCGCAGATTGTCGTCGAAGTGAAACAGTAGCTCCGGACTCGGCAGGAACCCTGCCACGTTGCGGATGTGCAGCCACTGACCGGCGAAGTCGTCGACCAGGGCTCGCGAGCGCGGATCCGCCAGCATGCGCCGCACCTGGTGTCGGAGCACCTCTGGGTCCTGTAGTTTTTCCCTGACGGCCACCTCCACCAGCTCGTCATCCGGAATGCTGCTCCACAGGAAGAACGAGAGGCGCGAGGCCAGCTCGAGATCCGAGATGCGATACGGCGTATTGGGCGCGATCGCCGCCGGCTGATCCTCGAACCGAAACAGGAAGTTCGGGTTAACGAGAATGCCGCGCACCGCCAGCTCGATGCCCGACTCGAAGCCGCCCCTGCTCGCGCCATAGCGATACAAGGCCAACGGATTCTCGAGATCCGCGTCGGTCACCGGGCGCCGATAGGCACGCCGCGCGAGCGTCGAGATGATGGTTTTGGCACAGGTCGTGGCATCCTCATCCTCAGCCGATGCCGGAGTGCAGACGAGCAGCTTACGGCGGCTGGGCGTCTCGCTGACCGACGCGGTGTCGGGTTGAGGGCCGGTAATCGTGACACTGGAAATCTCAGGCTCGCCGTCTCGAGCCTTGTAAGGATCGCGACGCAAGTATGGGTCGAACGGATCTTCGACGTAGGCCGAGGTCTTGGCGGCGAAGTACACCTGCACCAGATGAGCGCCGGCCTT
>JAKZVK010000222.1:0-6164 GCA_047516085.1 Bryobacterales bacterium | reverse complement strand
CTAGGCTCTCCGGGGCGCGGGCCGGTGCGAGACGACCGTTCCCACCAGCGGGCACCCCTGGCAGTCGGCGAGAGCGACACTGGCGGCGGCCTCGCCGCGGCCCGCAAGGGGGCGTCGACGGCGCTCGATGTTAGCGGCCGGGTCCGCGGGGAACCGCCGGCACCTGGGCGCGGCAGGCCGAGGGCTTTGGGATGGGCCAGCGCGTTGCGTCCGGGCGGCGACCGCGCGGAAGTCGCGCCACGCGGCGGCGGCGGCGGCGATCGCTGAGCCGCATTGTCGGCGGTCACGGTCCACGGACTGCGGGGGCAGTCCGTGAGTCCACCACCCCACCCGTCTCGAGCTCCACCTCGCCGGTATCGGCCTCGCTGTCGACCAACGTCAGGGGGCAATGCTCCTAGACTGGCTCCAGAGGTGCTCAGCAAGGTTCGTCGTCTATCGTACGCACTACGGTAGCCAACGTCTGCAACGACACTACGCCACTGGTACTACCAGCGAGCTCGGCTACCGTATCCATTCGCCACGTGTAACGTTGCTCGGCACCATCGCGGGCGAACGTGTACACAAGGCTCAGATGCATCCTCACGCCTTGATCCTGCTGTTCTGGAAGCACGATATCGCGAAAGTTTACATTGTAATAAACAGGCCCGAACACCAACGACCTCTCACGCACGGTGACGTCTTCGTATGGACGTCTGTCGTAGTCAATCAACACTCGATCTTGCCAGATACATACTTTCTGTGCCGTTGCCGGTACCTCGGCAGAGTCTGTTAGCTGGACTACGACTCTTGCGCGTCTAGAATTGCGGTCTACTATCGCCACCTGCCAAACTGCCGGATACACAAAGGGCCTTTGGCTCAACTCAAACCACTTTCTAGTGGTTTCGACTGACCGCTCAGCGGAGTCAGCGACGCCCTTGACAATCTCAGGCGATCTCTCTTGTCGCTGCCGCACTGTGGCTGGCTGTTTCCGCACTTTCCCTTGCAGCGTCGGCACTGTCGCTTGCGCTGTAAGCCAAGTATATCGTTGCGAGCGTAAGCGCCGCCGTAAGACATCTCTCGACCACCTTCCACATACCCACCCTCCAAAGACAATCGCGCTATGCCGCTGTCTGTCCGATCCATGCACCGGACTGCACCTGTTAGCAGCCCGTCGTAAAAGTCGGCATCCAGGGATCTCTCGGGCGTTGCCGGATCAGAACCGCCGTCCCAGAGACGGACTCCTCGACGCTCGATCTCTCCCGATCAGGTCGACCACCCACTCACGAAACTCCGACGGCACCCGCATCCGGGCGTTAATCAGCGCAGAGAACACCGCGTCAGCGAGAGCCGCTCCGCCAAGAGCCTCAGCTACCGAGCCAGCGTTGAGCAGATCGAGAGTCGACAGAAGTCTAAGTTTTGGGAACTTCGCAGCACCAATACGAATCGCCTTCCTTTCATCGATGACGGCGGACGCGCCGCTCGTGACCGCATGCGCGAGGGTCGCAGCCTCACCGTCCCCCAGGCCCTCCGGCGGCTGAGCGAGCGAAAGGTCCAGGAATACCGCCGTCGCGTCACCCTGCATCTCCTGCCGCTCCAGGAGACCAACATCTGTAAGTACTCCAAGTGGTTCTTCCGCCGACCTTCCGGTCAGTGGGTCCTTGGTGACTTCTCGCCACGCATTGCGCTCGACGATGCACTTGCGCCCCAATGCCCCTATTATCTTCGCCGCCATGCCGGTACCGAGAAGGGTTATGACCACGCTGGCGTCCAGCGCCAGAACGACGTCCGCTTCATCGAGTCGAGATAGACTGTGGGACGTCATGATCTGCGATGGCCGCCAAGTCCAACATGCTTCGGATCTCAACCCGGTCTACGCGCAACAGAGCCGCAAGCTGCCCTTCAGAGAGCAGCCCGCGCTCGTGCGCCTCCGAGACCAACAGCCACAGACGTGGAGGAATGACACCTTGCTCAACCTGCGACGCAGCATCACCTAGCACTGCGCTCGCAAGGCGACCAGAGAACCCCCGGTCCTTCAAGGATGCCCAAGTACCTGCCGGCAGCAGCGACAACTCCTCCATCCGGCGACACATCGCTTCATGGGACACATTGTTCGCGTGGGCAAGAAGTACCAAGTGCCGCGGCGAGAATCTGCCGGCGTCCTGAACGACGTCTGCGAATCTCGACCGCACCGCTGCTGCCGGCAACAGGAACGCAGTCGCAAATGCAGCTGCGAACCTCTCTTCGCGGGACTGAGGGGCGCCGTCCAGGCGCAGAATCCCAGGCTGCCCACGCGAAGATACCAAATGCCCCAACTCATGGCTCGCGGTCATCGCTCGTCTTTCCCGCGGATGATTCGCATTCAAGAGGATGCAGGCACCGATCGTTTCGTCGCAAACACACAGGCCCGACAGAGCGCTGTGACCCAACGGGCGTACGAACACTCGAACGCCCAACTCGAGTTCCAACAGGCTGACGATATCCCCGATTGGCGCCAGCCCCAGACCCAGTCGATGGCGCAATTCCTGCGACGCCTCCTCGGCCTGCGCGCGAATGTCACCGGAAAAAATCCGACGCTCCAGCAGGTAGTGCAGCCGCAACGGACGATTCAACAGTCGCTCCAGTTCGCATTCTGCCGCGGCCAGATCGTTGAGGAGTCTCGCCGCGGCCAGCGCTGGGCCGTGTGGCGCCGTCCCGAGGGCCCTGAAGCGAGGCACGAGATCGACCTGGACGGCCGATACACGGCCCAATTCATTCACCGACGTCCCATACAGAGCGGCCAGCGCCAGGAGTTCTTCAGGCCGAATACGTCGCTGTCCCTGTTCGATGGCGACGAGCGTAGTCCTTGCCATCTTCAGGCGCTCTGCCGCCACACCCTGCGTCATACCGGCTCGCGAGCGTGCGCCTCGTAGCCGCCCTCCCAGAGTTACGGGATCCAACATATCGAGCGGATTCATGACGCCCTCCCTATCACAGGGTGGAGAAAGGACCTGTCGCCCTGAACCACGACAAAAGCACGCCATTCAATATCGTGCGCATCTATCAACCGTCTGAGCTTCCGCATCAGCTGGTCGGACCCACCAAGCGCAGTCGGCATGTCGGACACCGCTTGTCGAAGCGGCAGGTCGTCCGGGCCTTTCCCGACGTGCGCGAAGCGGGTCATGCAAAGTGCGCCGCACGCGGCATGACGAAGATCGTCCTTGTTCGTAGGTCGGGCACCCTCGGCCGCCGCCTTAGGCAACGCCGCGGCACTAAGGTTGGGCCACTGGTATTGCTCACGCTCGTGCAAGCCGGCTCGAAGTAGCGACTGGCGTCTAAGAAAGCACGCCGCGCAAACACCGCAGTGAACCTTCTTGCCACGGAGCCCCACATGACGCGTCGAACGCGGACACGAGCGCGTCAACTGCCAATCAGCGGCGAGTCTCGCTTTGGCTAGAGCGGCCAACGTCTCGCCTTTGGTGCTCCATAAGTACGGATGTTCGAAGACTAGCGGCGCCTCAAGAAGGCACGAGAGAAAGCTGGCTAGCGTCTGCGTAAATCGCGGATGCGACCGGAGATCGAGGGCTTCGTCGCCGACCGGGCAAAGAGCGGGCCCCAAACTTGACTGGCCGCTTTCGGGAACGATCACTCGGGTGCCGCCAGCCAAGTTCACCGCGAGTCCAGCGAGAGCGCCGTACAGAAAACCCCTGCTTCGATAACTTGGCTCTCGCAGCCGAACTCTACGTCGGGTGTCGGACAGGTGGAATGGAACCGCAACGCGGAAGCGGGCCTTTGACCGGTCCTTGTCGACATCAGCTCGTGAACCGGTGGTGACGAGGATTAGCGTTCGCCCCGAAGCCTCTCGTGAGTGTTGAAGAAGCCGCGCGGCAGCGAAGGAATCCAAACCGTCACTGTACGGCATCGCGACAACGTTCTCGTGCCTAAACTGGAGCACTGATTGTCCATGGTTCTGTCGCGCGGGTGGGCCGAACACAAACCGGATGTCCCAGAGGTCGCCGGTAAGCAAATAGAGAGTCTGCAATAGACGCTCCTGTACCTCTGGTTTGCGCCACCGGTCTGAACTGACGGGTAGAGACAGCTTTAGCTGACGCGGCCATCCGGTCGACAACCTGCGCGGGACGATTCGGTCGGTAAAGGCAACAGCACTTGCGACCAACGCAAGGTCGAAGGCAAGCGGCGAGAGATCGTTGAAGCAGTAAGTGGCAAGGACATCTGGATTGACCTGCAGGTCGCGACCAACCACGCAGGTAATCGAGCCAGGTGGCCGGCGGGGCGGGGGCGAGAGGAACACTCGAACGTCAGCGGAAGGCATCTTGTGCGTCATTGGTGTGCCTTCCGAGGAGATCCTCATCGGGATCGATGGGGTGCTGTTCGGGGCGTGCGGCCTTCTCCTTCCGGATCAGTCTTGCCGAGACCTCGTCGTAGTCGATTGCGCCTATTGCTCGTTCCACAGCATCTAGGACCTCGCGGGCTTCGTTGCCAGCCTCCGAGAGATAGTGCTCCTCCGCCTGGCGAAGGCGCCGCGTGCCCCATTCGCGAAGGGCGTCCCGAATACTGTTGTGTACAGCTTCTCGGCCATGGACGCCGGTTGAAATGATCCTGCGGAAGTTCCGCGACATGAGATCCTCAAACGGGGTCTGTCCGGCGACGCTGCGAAGGTCTGATCGCCGAATCAGGTCATGCGGCGAGAAGCCAGGGAGGAGGGACCCGGCAGAAGTCGCCACCGACGAGAACTTCCGCACGGTGGCGGATGAGACGTCGCGCCGGAGATCGCCCTCCAGTGCAGCCAAGGCTGCAGTTCTCGCTCGTGAGTCCCTGTCGGCTTCGCGCTCGCACCGCCGCAGGAGCGTGCGCCAGCGGCGCCCGAGTTTCAGGCCTTTGTAGATGCCATCACGCATTGTCGTGACACTGTCAGGATGTTTTTACGTGAATAATCTGGCAGTGTCAAGTCGGGGTCTAGCGCGACCGGATGTGGTCGACTCGACCGGGGACGCTCATCGGGGACCTGGCTCTCGCGGGGGCGGACGGCGCGTCTGCCCCGTCCCCGACGAGCCTCGGGTGCGGAGGTCCTCCAGGCCGATCCGCAAGCGGCGACGTCGTCAGCGGCGCTCGACATAGAGCCGGACGGGTGTCCGCGCTGGCCGCCGAGCGGTCTGGTCGGTGGCTCGAGGGCATGGCACTGCCGCCGCCCGTGCCGCCGGTGGAGCTGGCGCCCCGGCCCGAGCGTCCCCGAGCCGACCTCGACCAGGTCCGCATCGAGAACCCCGCGCCCGCGGCCGCGCCGGCACCGGTGGAGCTGGCGCCCCGGCCCGAGCGCCCCCGCCCCGACCAGGAGCGGATCGCTGCGGCCGAGGCGGCCCGCCGCGAGGCGGCCCGCCAGCGCCGCGACGAGGAGATGCAGGCCGCGCACGTCCAGGACTACGCGATGGACGGCACCGAGAGCGAGGGCGCCGCCCTCGCGAAGCGCCAGCCCGCCCCCGCCGGGGCGCTGTGGGAGGCCGTGCGGGCACAGCTGGAGGATCAGCACGCCGCGACCCCCGAGGTCAGCGGCGGCGCGCCGCGCCCGGTTCAGAAGGTGAGGCGGGAAATCGCGCTCGAGATCCTCGCGGTCGCCGAGCACGCGTCCAAGGCCTCGAGCGGTCGGCACGCCCCGCCGCCCCGGCCAAGAGGCCATCGCCGAGATGGCCGGGGCGGTGCAGAACCGCGCCGACCGCCTGATCCGCCATGCGGCTGGGAAGCTGGGTCTCGATCTTCCCCTGGCCTCTGACCGGACTGCTGCCGCCCCGGCCGACGAGCAGAGCCCCTCGGCGGCGGAGACGCCCGCGGCGCCCACGGCGACGGAGACGCCCGCGGCGACCACGGCGGCCGCGCCCGACCCGTCGCCGTACGACAACGCCGCGATCATCGAGCGACCGAGCGCCGCCGATTGGGCGCCAGGCGGAGCCGCACCACCAGTCCAGAAGGACAGGCGTAGTTCTAGTCGCAGTCGCGACTAGCCTCGACGGGCTCCTGATGAACGAGACCGGGGCTCGTGACATCGACGGCGGGCGGAGGAGATTCACCCGATCCGAGAGGATCCTCGCAGTTGAAGGCCGACCGAGGCGGAGAATCGTTCGAGCGCGCGGCCAAGGGCGTGGCGGTCCCGGGGGCCGGGCTCGGTTCTCTCGAAGTGGGTGGCGAGCACGTCC
>JAKZVK010000221.1:0-3346 GCA_047516085.1 Bryobacterales bacterium | reverse complement strand
CGAACGTGGTCAGCCAGCCAAAGTCGGGTCATCGGAGGGCTGCGAAGGGAATGGAGTTCCCGTGGCGGTGCAATGTAGATACGATTGCCATGGATTTGAAGGTTAGCTGGGAAATGTCGGTGAAGCCAAGTATCCCGAGGCCAAAGGTTTCGTGATCGAAGACGTGACCGTCTCCGACGACCCGTCGTAAGGGGCGTCGGTCGCGACCGAAGGGCCCCCGGCCCGGCCTGAGTATTTCGAAAAAATCATCCGATCCTGGCCCTCGAACGATTCGTTCCGGTGGGCGTTGGCCGGCGAAACCCTTTGTTAACCCGTATCCTGTAGCGTTTCCGTTGGCGATGGCCGTGGCGGCCAACGGAATGGTCGTCCCGCAGGGGCACCGCCGGGAGACGGTTGCAACCGCAAAGGATGGGGAACATGCTTCGCTTTCCCGAGACCGGGAGCCAGGCCTTCGAGGTCGCCATCTACAACCAAGACGTCCGCGCACTGGTGAAGGACAATCGGAGTCACTGCCATTTCGACGACCGGTGGGCCGACGTGAAACTCCACGACGTGATCGCCCGTGACGAAGGCGAGGCGCGGGCCTTGATCGCAGTGCGATTCCCGCCCGAGGACGGCTTCGTCATCAAGGGGATGTATCCATTGAGACCACATCGCTCCACGAATACTGGCCAGATCCTGGTTTTCCTGACCCTCGCACACTCCAGCGCAAACATGGCTTCGGCGCCTGCTCGGAGGCGCTGCCTGCGCCCCGGCGCTCTCCATTTGAGACTCCTCGTCTTGGCCGTCATGCTCGCGGTGTTCCTCTCCACCGTCGCGGTACCGCAGGCCCACGCCGACATTGACGATGTCCTCGGGACCGAAAACCACTGGGACGGAACGGTGGAAGTGTCGACGACGACGTTGACGATCACTGAAGGAACCAGTGCCACCTACAGCGTAAAGCTGTCCCATGACCCGATTTATTACAGGCACGTCGTCGGAAACAATGGAACCGAGCTGGTCCCCTGCAGGCAGGAAGATCCCAGCTGCGAATGGTGGGTCCTCATCCAGGTCGGCGCCGGCCGGAATGGCACTGGCAAATACGATCTCGACAACGACGGCCAGATAGACCTCACGCTTATACCGTCGATTGGCCGGAAATTCGATAGAAGCGACTATAGCCAGTGGAAAACAATCCGGATACATGCGGAGGAGGACGACGATACCGAAGACCAGACCGTGACGTTCTCCCACGAAGTGTGGGGCGACGACACCGATTGTCCGATACACGATGTGGGCCATGTAACCGTACGCATCATCGACAACGACAACACTGGCAACGGCGGGAACGGCGGCAACGGCGAGAATGGCGGCGACGGTGGGAACGGCGAGAATGGCGAAAACGGTGGGAACGGCGAGAATGGCGAAAACGGTGGGAACGGCGAGAATGGCGAAAACGGCGGCGACCCCAGCCTACCGACCCTCTCCATCAACGATGTAAGCGTGGATGAGGGAGAGACAGCGGAATTTACGGTCACGCTGAGCGAAGCGAGCGAGCAGACCGTGACGGTGAATTACCGAACGGACATGGGACTGGGGATCTCGACCGACGACTATCAAGCGAGATCAGGCGAGCTTGCTTTCGATCCGGGCGACACCACCAAGACCATCAGCGTGCCAACGGTTGACGACGGTGAAGACGAGGAAACCGAAGCTTTCACTGTGAAGCTGAGCAATTCGGTAGGTGCAACGCTGCTCGACGACGTCGGAGTGGGCAAGATCACCGACAACGACGGCAACAACGATGGCGACACCGGAGATCGGACGAACAGGGACGCCATGAAACGCCGTGTCGAGCTCACCAACCGGACCATCCTTCCAGAGGTGGGCCGCGCGGTGGCGTTTGACGCCGTCAGATGCCGCGTCGATCAGGTGTTTTCCGGCATCTCCGGCGGTGGGGCGCAGCCCGATGTCAGCCCGTCGCTCTCTCTCTCGCTGCCTCCCGCCAACCCGGACGCGGAGGAGGGCGGCTCGCTGTCCCTGGAGCAAGCGCTCAGCAGCGCGTCATTCCTGCTGCCGCTGATGGGGGAAGAGAGCGGTGCCTCGGGTTTCGCCATCTGGGGCTGCGGCAATTTCCGCAACCTGAACGGCGGCGGTGACGGCGGTACGCCGGACTGGGACGGCGACGTGTCCACCATGCAGATCGGGATCGACGCTCGCTTCGGTTCCGACATGCTCGCCGGCGTGGCGCTCTCTCGCTCGCAGGGTTCGTTCGACTTCGGCGGGGCGGGCGTGCGCGGGCAGCCCGACGGCAGCTACGATCTGCGCTTGAACGGCGTTCATCCCTATTGGGGCATGGCGCTGTCGCAGGACACGCGGGTGTGGGCGAGCCTCGGTCACGCCCGTGGGTCGCTCGAGATCACGGACGATCTCACCCGGACGACCATGAAGAGCGATGCGGAACTCTCCTCGGCCACGATGGGTATCAACAGCCGGCTGCTGGCGACCGATCAGACCACGCTGATGCTGAAGGGCGAGTGGGCGCTGGCCAAGCTGGACGTTGATGGCGACGGCGACGCGATGCGCGAGGCGTCGGCGGACATGCAACGCCTGCGGTTCTCGACCGAGGCCGAGTACAAGTACCTGATCCCCTATGTCGGGTTGCTCACCCCCTGGGGCGAGGTGGGATTGCGCCACGACGGCGGCGACGGAGAGACCGGCGCCAGCGCGGAAGTCGGCGGCGGCCTGCGCTTCCGCAACATCGAGCAGGGCTGGAACACGGAGCTCTTCGGCCGCTGGCGCGCGGCGCAGGGCGATCTGCCGGAGGAGTGGGGGATCGCCGCGCGCTTCCGCTACGATCCCTACACGCTCGGCGTCGGCCCGTGGGTGAGCCTGAGCCAGAGCTGGGGCGAGACCGCGAGCGGTGTGGAGCGGGTGTGGCAAGAGGACCCGGTGCACCCGCTCCCGCAGAATGAGCTGGCGCAACGCCTAGATGCGGAGTTCGGCTACGGCATCAGGATGTTCCATGGCCGGGGTTCGCTTACGTTCTTCGGGGCGATGAGCCTGGCGGGCGATGACGGGCGGCGCTACCGGATGGGCAGCCGTCTGGCGCTCGGCCCGTCGGCGCAAGTGAGCCTTGAGGCCGAACGCCGCGATCTCCCCGCCGACGAGACCGCCCACACGGTCATGATGCGCATCGACGCCCGCTTCTAGCCTGGCCGAAGGCATTGTCATCTATGGACGCCCCCCTGATTGCAAGTGGTTTTGGTGATTAGAAGCGGGTTGGGTTTGCAGTCATCTATCCGGCCTTTTGGTGCAGCACAGTCGTTGCCGCTGGCCCTGATGGAATCCGAGGATCGACGCC
>JAKZVK010000220.1:0-13553 GCA_047516085.1 Bryobacterales bacterium | reverse complement strand
GGGCATGGAAGGCCCTGATCAGCGCAACCGACACACCGGCCAACGACAACATCAGTCCACGTGCAGCAGCCATGGCAATCGCTGCCTGAACTCAACGAACCAAGCCCCCAGACATCACTGCCATGCGAGACTCGCACCCTCTGAAACGGCCAAAGGGTCGAACCGGAATGACGCTCGGCAGCAATCAGCGCGGCGTTCCGTCCGCTTAGATCGGAAACGAAGCCTCTCTGTTCAGCCCGTCCCACATCTCGCGAAAGGGCCCGTGCTCGATGAAAAAATTCCGCCTCTCCAACTTCTCGATCCAGCGGTCCGTGACCGCCTCGGCCCGGTGCCAGCAGTCGTCGACGAAGTCGGTCTTCACCTTGAGTGCCGCCTTCACGACCGACGGGGCCTCACCGAAGAATTCCTGCTCCAGGGGATCGAAGTCGGCCCGAATCGCGGGCTTGAGCGCGGCATAGTCGGCGATGGCCCGGCGGTGCAACCGCTCGTGCTTCCACCAGAGGGTGCCCTCCGCGTACGTCCCGAGGGGCATCGGGCCCAGGTCTGGCATCGGCACGCCAAAGAACAGCGGCTTGAAGACGGAAAGATCGGTCGCCGAGGTTCCGGTCATCCAGACCGTCACCCCGTCCTTGCCCGCGTCCGAGATCATGGCGTTGGTCGCGTGCCAAAAGCGCGCTTCGTGCGGGCCGGCGTGCATGCAGATGCGCGTGGGCCGCTCGTCGTCCGGAATGTTATAGGCCTCCGGGTCCTCCCCCAGGTCGCGCAGGATGTCGGCCATGTCCTTGACCTCGATCGACCCCTTGCGGGCCTCCAGTAGCGACTGCGCCCGGGATTCGCGCCGCGAGGCGGCGACCTCCTCCTCGGCCTTCTCGTCGGCGAAGGCGGCGCGGAAATCCGGCTTCGCGCCGTTGTCGGGCCGGAAAGAGGAGAGGTCCCAGTCGTCGGCGATCTGATAGCGGTTCGAGATGGCCATCACGTCGCCCACCTTGCGCGCCGCCCAGTGTCGGCCGGCGCAATTGACCACATAGGCCTCGGCGCGGTCGCTGACCAGGATGCCGGTATCGCAGAAGAAACTACCGTAGAACTGGCTGTTGCCGCTCTGCCCGTAGGTTTCGACATGATGGGCGATGACGTCCACGGCCTCGCGCGCGGTGGACGCCCGCTCGACCGCGAGACGCAGGAGGTCGATGACCGTGACGCCCTGCTTGTCCTCCTCCTTCTGATTGCTGAAGGCCCCTTCGTTGCCAGCCGCGACCCCGTGCTCGTTGCAGGCGACCTCCGTGCCCCAGGCCCAGAACGATTTGCCGAGTATCGTTTCGTGGGTGACGCGGGCCTGCGGGATGTTCAGATGGGTGATCCGTACAAAGGCGCCCTCGCGATACTCGCAGCGCGGCTGGCGAACGAGGTGCTGGGCCTCGTTGACGGAGGTATCGGCGCTCTTGGCGAGAAGGACCGAGCCGCTGGCCGTGCTGGTTCCCAGCGCGACAAAGGAATCACACATGCCCCCTCCTTCGGATCTGCTGCTTCGGATTGGATAACTTGTAGCCCGCTCCGGAAAGGGAGTCCACCTGCTCACCGCCGCCTCCGCCACCGTTAGCCGGCCTCGAGCGGCGGGTACGGACCGCATCCCAACGAATAAGGTACACAGGCGTTAGTAAATATTGTAGGGTCAGGGCATCGAAGCGGGACAAGGGCTGCGACGAGTCGGGATAAACCGACTCTCCAAGGGCAGGCACTAGGCCAAGAAAATTCTCGAAATCCTGAACGTTTGGGTACTAGTGCCGGAAAGTACAGGGAGACAATCGATGACGAGTAGAAATCTCAGCCGGATCCGGCGTCGACTGTTGTATGCCGGCGTGGTGGTTTCGTTGGGGGTGGCCCTGGCGGCGGCGCCGGGCCTGTCGGTGCCCACGGCTAAAGCGACCGAGGTCAAGACCGGCGGAACCTTGGTGTTCGCCCGGCCTGACGAGCCGCTCACCATGGACCCCTTCATCCCCGCGGACAATGGATCGATCTGGGCGATCGAGCAGGTCTGCGACACCCTGGTGGAGGCCGACGCCACGGGCGAAGGCGTCGTGCCGGGGCTCGCCGAGTCCTGGAGTGTCTCGGAGGACGAGCTCGCCTACACCTTCAAGTTGCGCGACGCCAAGTTCAGCAACGGCGAGCCTGTCACCGTCGAGGATGTGGTCTTCTCCTATCAGAAGGCCGCGAGGCCGGACGGGACTTACGGGTTCCTCTTCGGCCCGGTCGCGTCGATCGAGGCGGTCGACGACAAGCACGTGCGCTTCACTCTGAAGGAACCCTATTCACCGCTGATTTCGTCGATATCGATCTTCGCGGCCTCCGTGGTCCATAAGGCGACCTATGAGGCCGATCCCGACAAGTTCGGGATTTCGCCCGTATGCAGCGGCGCATTCAAGGTCGACGAATACAAGCGTGGCTCCCACCTCACCCTGTCCCGCAACGAGCATTACTGGGGCAAGGACGCGGACGGGAGGTCCTTGCCTTATCTGGACGGAGTCGAGATGCGCTATGTGCCGGAGAGCAATGCGCGGGTTCTGGGGCTCATCAATGGCGATTTCGACGTGATCGGCACCGTGCCCTTCAATCAGGCGGCGGCGGTCAAAGTTCTTCCGGGCGTCGCGCTGGAAGTCCAGCCCATGTACCGTCTGGATTATATCTATCTGAACCACTCCAAGGCGCCGATCGACGACAAGAACATCCGGCTGGCGATGAACCACGCGGCCAACCGCGAAGCCATCATGCAGACGGTCTACTTCGGCTATGGAGAGATCCCCAACTCCTACATGCCGAAGATCAACTACCACTGCGACGACGTGTCCAGCCTCGCGTTCGACCTCGACAAGGCCAAGCAGCTGATCGCCGACTCCGGCTACGACGGGACGCCGATCGAACTGCAGATCGACACGGGCAACGCGCCCTTCCGGCAGATCGCCACAATCCTACAGCAGGGCTGGACGGCGGCGGGCCTCAACGTCAAGCTGGCGGAATACGATGTCGGCACTGCATGGGGCCACACGGAAACGGGCGACTACCAGGCCTACATGAGCTACATCACCAGCGACCTGAACGAACAGGACGAGCTGGCAACCCTGCAGGGCGATTACACCAGCGGCTCCAACGCATTCTTCTCGTGGTACAAGAACGACAAGATCGTCGATCTGCTGAGCAAGGCCCGCGCCGTTTCCGATCCGGAACAGCGGCGTGATCTCTACTGTCAGGTCCAGCAGACCGCCTATCACGACGGCTATTCGATCCCGATCAACTTCGTTCCGGCGGTCAACGCCTACCAGGACCACGTCAAGAACTGGCGCAACCTGACCACCGGCTGGTGGTGGTTGAGCAACGTCTGGCTCGACAAGTAGCTTAGATCGGCTTAGCGCAACGGCGATCCTGGCCGTCCCCTCGCGGGCGGCCGGGATCGCTGCGCGCGGACGGGCGGGACTGCGCATGCTGATCCTGAACTACATCGTCAGGCGGCTGGCCCAGATGGCCCTGGTGATCCTGGGCGTCACGCTCTTCGCCTTCCTGACCATCCAGCTGGTCCCGGGCGACCCCATTCGCATCATGCTGCATGGCCGGGCGACGGATGAGGTCGTGGCGGCCGCGCACCAGCGCCTCGGCCTGGACCAGCCCTTGCCGGTGCAGTTCGCTCGATTCGTGTGGAATGCTCTGCACGGGGATCTGGGGATCTCCATCATCCAGAAGGCCTCGGTGACGGCAATCGTGGGCGAGCGGCTGGAGGCCTCGGTCTTCCTGTTGACCTACAGCGCCCTGATCGCCGTGGCCCTGGCCCTGCCCCTGGCGCTCGTCGCCGCCAACCGCAGGGATCGACCGATCGACCACGCAATTCGAATCGGCGGCATGATTGGCTTCGCCATGCCGCCTTTCTGGATGGGCCTGCTGCTGATGCTCTTCTTTGGCCTGACCCTGGGCCTGTTTCCCATTGCGGGCTACGGCAAGGGATTTCTCGGCCATCTGGTACACCTGACCCTTCCCTCCCTCACCATCGCGCTTTTCCTGGCGCCGATCCTCATTCAGTCGCTGCGCGCGGCCATGCTGGACGTAATGACGGCGGACTACATCGAGGTGGCCCGCGCCAAGGGCTTGAGCGAGCGCCGCATCTTGGTGAAGCATGTGCTGCGCAATGCGCTCATCCCGACGATTACGGTCCTGGCCGTCAACATCGGCTGGCTCTTGAGCGGCGCCGTCATCGTCGAGTACGTCTTCTCGATCCCCGGCCTCGGGACGCTTCTGGTGCGCGCAGTCGGGTTCCGCGACTACCCGGTGATCCAGGGCTTGGCGGTCGTATTTGCCATGCTGGTGGTCACCGTGAACCTGCTGGCCGACCTGATCTACATCCTGGTCGACCGGCGCGTGCTGAGGGAGTGAGGCCGTGGCGGTCGCGATCCGGGATGCGAGGCTCATCTCCCGCGCTGGCCGGGAACTGGCCCATTGGCCGCTCACGCTCAAGATCGGCGTGTCGATCGTCGGGATGATCATTCTAGCCGGCGTTTTCGCGCCCCTCATCGCGCCCTTCGACCCCTACCACCTTGACTTCATGTCCACGCTCCAGCCACCCAGCCTGGCACACCTCTTCGGCACCGACATGATCGGCCGCGATGTCTTCAGCCGGGTGCTCTACGGCATCCGTATCGATATGCAGATCGGCTTCTTCGCGACCTACGTGCCGATGATCTACGGCGTCGCTATCGGGGCGGCGGCGGGCTATTTCGGCGGCTGGTTCGACGCCGTCGTTATGCGCCTTCTCGACATCTTCATGGCCTTTCCCTTCCTGGTCCTGATCATAGTCGTTTTGTCGATTCTGGGACCCGGCGTCCACAACATCTATATCGCCGTCTTCCTGGTGGCCTGGACCATGTTCGCGCGCCTCGCCCGCGCCGAGATGCTGGTCGAGCGTAGCAAGGACTACATCCTGGCGGCCCGGACCCTCGGCTTCGGGCCGGGCCGGATCATCTTCCGGCATGCGCTGCCCAACATCATAAACTCCTCGATCGTCTTCTCCACCACCGACTTCGTGTTGAACATACTCCTCGTCTCGGGCCTCAGCTTCCTGGGGCTGGGCGTTCAGCCGCCCTTGCCCGAGTGGGGCGCCATGATCGCCGAGGGCCGGGACTTCATCTTCCAGGCCTGGTGGATCTCGACCCTGCCGGGGGTCGTGGTGGTCATCGCGGGCGCCGGGCTCAGCCTGATCGGCGACGGGCTCTCGCAACGGCTCGGCCAACGTCAGCACGCCCTGCTATGACGGCCCGTCCCGCAAGCACCGACGAAGCACGGGAACCGGCGCCGATCCTGGACGTGCGCGGCCTGGTCACCGAGTTCCGGCTGCGGGATTCGACGGTCGTCGCCAACGCCGACGTTTCCCTGCGCATCCCGAAGGGGGCGACTCTGGGAATTGTTGGCGAATCCGGCAGCGGCAAGTCCGTGCTTTGCCGGAGCATCCTGCGGCTCATACCCTCGCCGCCCGCCTTCATCACTGCCGGAGATATCTGGTTCCAGGACCGCGATCTCCTCTCGCTCGACGAAGCGGAGATGGCGCGGGTGCGCGGAACCCGCATCCGCATGGTCTTTCAGAACCCCATGACGAGCCTCAATCCCGTCTGGCCCGTCGGCGACCAGATCACCGAGGGACTGCGGGTCCACTACGGCGTCTCGGGGCGCGTGGCACGTGAGCAGGGGATCGAGCTGCTGCACCGGGTGGGCATCGCCAGCCCTAAGCAGCGCTACCACGACTACCCTTTTCAATGGTCCGGCGGCATGCTGCAGCGGGCCGTCATCGCCATGGCCATGGCCGGAGAGCCGACGCTGCTTCTGGCCGACGAACCGACGACGGCACTCGATGTGACCATTCAGGATCAGATCCTCGCGCTGCTGCTGGAGCTTCAAGATCGGACTGGCATGTCCCTGGTGCTGGTTTCCCACGATCTGGCCATCGTCGCGGAGACCTGCGACAGCGTCGCCGTCATGTATGCCGGGCGGATCATGGAGGTGGCTCCGACCAAGCAGCTCTTCGAGGCGCCGTTGCATCCCTATACCCTCGGCCTGTTGACCTCCATTCCCAACTTCGCCGGCGGCGAGAGCCGGCTCGTTCCGATCCCGGGGCAACCGCCGAACCTGGCCGATCCCGGCACCGGCTGCCCTTTCGCCGAGCGCTGTCGCTTCGCGACCCCCGACTGCGCCACCACCACCGTGGCGCTGCGCCCCGTGGCCGAGGGTCGGCTGTCCGCCTGCCTCTACCCCGAACGCCTTGGCGGGATGGAACGATGACCGAGCCCGCACCGGAAGAGATTGTTCTCGACGTGGAGGACGTCGAGGTGTCGTTCGGCAAGCGGCGCGGTTTTTCCGATCTGCTCCGGAATCGCTCGGCCGCGCGCGTCAAGGCCGTCAACGGCGTTAGCTTCCGGATCCACCGTCACGAAACGCTCGGCCTCGTCGGCGAGAGCGGTAGCGGCAAGACCACGCTCGGGCGGGCACTGCTGCGCCTCTATCCGGTGGACCGGGGGCGAATCCGCTTCATGGGGCGGGACCTGACCGGCCTGAACGGTAAGGCGCTCCGGGCTCTGCGCCGCGACATGCAGCTGGTCTTCCAGGACCCCTATTCGTCCCTCAATCCCCGCTTCACGATCGGCGCGACCCTGGCCGAGGTCCTGCGGTTTCACGAGGTCTGTCCGCCGGACGAGGTCGAAAGCGAGGTGCGGCGGCTTCTGGGTCTGGTGGGCCTCTCGGCGGACCTGGCGTCCCGTCGCCCCGTTGCCTTGAGTGGTGGCCAGCGCCAACGCGTGGGCCTGGCCCGCGCCTTGGCCCCGCGGCCCAGATTCCTCGTGCTCGACGAACCGGTGGCCGCACTCGACGTCTCCATCCAGGCGCAGGTCCTCAACCTGCTGAAGGATCTGCGCGACGAGTTGGGACTCACCATGCTCTTCATTGCGCACGAGCTTTCGGTCGTGCGTCATATGTCAACGCGCGTCGCCGTCATGTATCTGGGCCAGATCGTCGAGCTCGGCACGACCCGGGAGATCTTTGAGCGGCCCAGCCACCCCTACACCCGGAGCCTGCTGCGCGCCGTGCCCCGCCTGGTCGCCGAACGGCGCCATCGAGAAGCCGTCCTCGAGGGCGAGGTGCCGAGCCCGCTCGATATACCTCCCGGCTGTCCGTTTCATCCCCGCTGCCCCGTGGCCGAAACCATCTGCACCACGGTGGCGCCGCCAGAGAAGCGGCTCAGCCCAACGCAAGTCAGCCGCTGCCATTTCGCCGAACAGCCGGCTATAATCACTTGAACCGAAAGTCGCCAGGACGCCATCAGGAGGACATCATGTGCGATTCATTTGTTGCATTGGGGAACAGCACCAAGAGCGGCTCTGTCCTTCTCGCTAAAAGTGCCGACACCGAGGTGAACGAGGCCGAGCAGGTCGTTCGGTACCCACGACGGCACTACGGCGAAGGGACGCTTGCCCGTATCACTCACCGGACAATTCCTCAGAAGCCGGTTACCCACCAAGTCATCCTCGGCCGTTCGTACTGGGCCTGGGGGGCAGAGTTGGGCTGCAACGAACATGGTGTCGCCGTTGGCAACGAGGCCGCCTTCAGCAACCTGGAGGCTGAAGCAGACGGCACGTGTTGCCTCGACCTCTGCCGACTGAGCGTCGAGCGCGGCGCGACCGCGCTGGAGGCCGTGAAGGCAGTCGGGGAGGTCGTCGAAACCTTCGGCCAGGGCGGCAACTGCCAGATGATGGGCAACTTTCCCTTCGACACCGGCCTCCTGATCGGCGACCGTCACGAGGCTTATGTCGTCAATTGTGCTGGCAAGCACTGGGCTGCTCGCATAGTGAACGACGTGATGGCCATTTCGAACCGATACCAAATCACCGACGATTGGGATCTTTCCTCCTTGCAGGCCGACAACGGCACCAAGCCGAACTTCCGAGAGAGGTTCGCTGACGAGGCTCGTGAGGAGGAGGTGGCCGCTCTTAAGCGGGAATGTCGTGCCCTCGAGTTGCTGCGGGCGCGCCAAGGCTCGATCACGATAAAGGACATGGCCGACATCTTGCGCGACGTAGGCAAAGATCCGGTATCGTACCGCATTCCCGACGACGAGTTGCCGAGTCGCATTTGCATGCACGCGGGACCATTCGAAGCACGCTTTTGGCACGCCACCGGCGCCATGATCACAGACTCGAGTGAAGATGGCGTGTGTGTGTGGATGACCGCCACCTCGGCGACGGACCTCTCGGTCTTCAAGCCGCTGTTCTTCGATGCCGAGATGCCCGATATGGGACCACTGCCGCGCGGCACCTTCACCGAGGGATCACTGTGGTGGAAGCATGAGCACCTGCACCGCCGAGCGGTCGCCGACTACCACGCCCTCAAGCCTGACATCCGAACGACCTTCGACGAGCTGGAGACGGAGTTCTTCGCCGAGGCCCCGGCCATGAAGACGGCGGGCCATCGGCTCAGGTCCGAGTTTGTCCACGACTGCTGGCGACGCGCCGAGGCGGTCACGGACCGCTGGATCGAGAAGTTGGAGAGGCGCAACTATTTCGTCGAGGATTCCGCCTACCGCGCCATGTGGGACCGCTTCAACCAGGAAGGCGACTTCCGGCTGGCCTAGAGCCCCACGGTGGAGCCGACCTGGTAGCTGCTTTGGGTTCGGAATTTGACCCCGTTTATGGATATGTCGTGTATACGACAGATATCTTGACTTTAACTTATTGATATATAGAGGAGAAATTGCCCCCACCACCTGATTGCTGACCATAACGTCGGGCACGCCGCCGGCCACCAGTACTTCCGCCTCGCCGACCTTCTGGCAGCACACGCCGACCGCGCCATGGGCCATCTGCTGCACCGCGATCTCCGGCGACTTGTGGGTCTTGGCGTGGGGCCGCAGGCGCACCGCCCGGCCCTCGAGCGCACTCGCCATGCGTTTCAGATTGCGTTCGTAGGCGTCGAGGTCGACCAGCAGCGCCGGGGTTTCGATCTCGTCCAGGCTCTGGCCGACGGTGGCCGGGCAAGCTTGCGTCATGGATTTTCTCTCTGTCTCGGTCCGCCGCTCAATAGGGATAGGTTCGCAGCCAATCGCGGTACTCGGCAACCGCCTCTTCGAGGGGCCGGGGGCGCCAGCCGCAGTCCTGCCTGAGCCGGGAGATATCGTAGGCGCCCCAGCGCCCGCCCGCCGGGTGAGCTTCAAGTGAAAGATGCGCCGCCTCCGGCTCGGCGTCCCGCCATGTCGCGCCAGGCACCAAACGGGTGACCAGGTCGGCCAGCTCCCGCAGGCTCGCGGTCTCGCCGTAGGCGATGTTGTAGATCCCGTGGCTGGGCGAAGCACAATCGAGCAGCGCCACGATCGCACGGCCAACATCGCCGGCCTGGATGTAGTCGCCGCGCGCCTCGAGGCCCGACAGGCGAAGCGCCTCGCCGGCCAAGGCGGCGCGCAGGAGTGTGCCTGGCGTCGAGGGTACGGCGCGTACACCGGTGTCCCGGTCGAGCGGCCCATAGACCCCCGAGAGGCGTACGGCGAGCGCCGGCAGGGCGAACTGCCGGGCCGCCTGTCCGGTGTAAAGCTCGCCGACGTATTTCGAAATGCCGTAGAGGCCGTCCGGCTCGACCGCGATGTCCTCGGGCAGCGGCGAAGGGCCTCGCGGCCCATAGACCGAGCCGGAGGAGACGGTGACGCACCGTTGCAGGCTCGGCTGACGGGCCGCCCAGGCGAGCACCCTGAGCGTGCCCATGATGTTCACGTCGAGGGCCGGCAGGGCGCCGGCCATGTCGGCCGAGCCATCCTCCTGGATGGTCATGCGGTTGATCGAGGTGACGGCCGCGCCATGCACCAGATGGCTCACGGCAAAGTCCCTCGCGATGCCGTTCCAGAAGTCCGCGTCGCGGATATCGCCCTCACAAAATTCCAAACGCGCAGAGAATGGCGCAAAGAAGGCCGAGACCACCGCATCGGGCGCATTCAGATCGACCGCGACCGCCCGGCCGTCCGGGTGGGCCTCAAGCCAGCACCGCACGACATGACTCATCGCCAGTCCCGTGGCGCCGGTCACCAGCAGAACAGGATCGCGAGACATCGGGGTCAGGCCGTTCCCTCGGCCCGGGCCCCCGCGAGCGCCCGATCTGGCCCGGCGCCGAGGCGCCGATTCTTGCCCGATCCACCACGCCTGAGCTGTTCCCGCTCCGCCGGCAAACAATCGCCACCGGCCCACGCCGCCGGACCTTCCCGGGGCCACGTTTGCCGGCCGGGCAACAAGGGCGGTTTCGCGCCGAAACGGAGCCGCCGAATACTCCGCTCCATTCCCACGCGCGGCGCTCGCCCGCAGCCCGCCGGTATCCCGTCATGCGTCTCCGCTGGCCGCTAGCGCAGCCGACCGGGGTCAAGTCGTTCATCGTCCAGACCCGCGTGCGCGGGCGGATGCGCAAGCTCTCGCTGGGGCGCTTCCCCGAGACGAGCCTTGCCGAAGCACGGAAGGAGGCCGCCGCCGTGCTCGCCCGCGTCTGGACCGGCGAGGCCGTCGCGCCCGCGCGGAAGGAGCGCGCGCCGCCGTTCCGCGACTTCCCCGCGCGCTACCGCGAACGCCGCCGCAGCTGCTGGAAGCCGTCATCGCTCAAGACCTTCGACACTTACATACGCGGGCGCCTGATGCCGCGGTTCGGGAACATGCGCCTCGACCGCATCGACCACGCGCGGGTCTCGGCATGGTTCGACGCCGCCAGCGCCGAGCGGCCCGGCGCCGCCAACCGCGCCTTCGAGATACTGCGCGCCATGCTGCGCACCGCCCGCCAGTGGGGCGAGTTGGCCCCGGATGCGCCCGACCCGCCTCTGATCCGGCTTGATTTTCTCTGTAAGCAAAAGGCAAGCGGATTCAATCCAACTCCCGCGCACGCTGGTCCATATTTGTCGTCGTTCACCACCAACGCACAACGACGCTTCCCGCGAACCCCGGCGCGTGCAAGTGACCTTTCGGGCGGCTCCCGCAATGGTGATGGCCGAATGTCAGGCCCGCGCCGATGGCCGGCAACCATCGTCCGGCGAAGGCAGGCGGGTGATCGCCTCACCCATCCTTTCCTTCGCCTGCCGCAACTCATAGAGCTTTTGAGGGTTCAACCAGAATTCGCCGGATGTCCCGAAGAAGCCACCAGGGTGTGGCGACCGCTTAGCATTTCGATGATGCGGCTCCCCGACTACAAGATCAACCGCATCGACGAACTGCTGCCCTGGAACTGCTCCACCGCAGCAGATCCGGGACCGTTAACAAGTGCGCTCAGAATTCGGCGGCTGTAATTGCAAAGAACCATTCAAGCCAACGCGTCGAGCAAATGCGTGCGACAGCCAAGCGAGATTGGGCAGATGTCCGCCACCGACGCGGTACAGGCCAAGCTGATCGTGAATGCCCAGGGCGCCCCGGTCTTCTTGGGCGAATTGGGTCGAAAAAAGAATCACCCCCTCGTCGGTAAACGAAATCAGGCCGGCATCGAAGGCGGCATCGAGGTGAGCGGCGAGCAGGAGACCGTTGTAGACGTCGAGCCGCTCGGCATCGGTTTCGCATCTGGCCCACGGCTTGATGTGACTGGCGCGCAACAGGCGTGGCACGGTCACTCCGGTGACGGCGCAGCGCCCGCCCCAATAGACCAACAGCGCGTCACGAAACACATTCTGCCCGATGCGCTGGATGATCAATTTCTCGACTTCGGTCGTGCGCGGAAGGCTGCGCGTCTGCGCTTCGAATATCCGTAGGGGCTCGACGGTCAGGGCCCGCGCCAGACGCCAGATCTCACGCACCAAGTGATGCAGCGGCGTGGTGTGGTGTCGGATACGACGAACGCTGCGAAACCGTTCGGCGCGCGGGGCTCCGCCCCCTCGGGCCATGGCTTCCAGCGCTCTGCCAAGTCCTGGGTGGCCCCCGGGTGATTGACGGCAACCAGATAATTCTGCTGGGCGCAGGACAGCCGGACCGAGGCCGGGGCGCCGAGGCTATCGTAGGCCAGCCAGTCCCCGTCGTCGGGACGCTTGAGACCGAACCCCTCGTCCACGGCGGCTTTGTCCAGACGTATGCGCTCGATGGGTGAGACGGGCATTTTCGCTACCCCGATCGGCCACGGAACCTGCCGGTCTCCGGTGCGGCCTGACCCGACTCGAACAGCGAATCGATGATTTCACGCGGCACCCGCCGTTTGAGCATGATTGTCTTCAGCACATCATGGAACCCGCCATCTCGCAGGTTCTCCGGCGCTACGTTCTTGTACAGAATCTTCACCACGGGCGGGTTGAACGAAATGGCGTTGGCAAAAATCTCCTGAGCCAATCGCTCAAGCTCCAAGCGTATCTTCTCGGGGGTCGGTTCAATCCCCCATCTTTCGAAATGCTTAGGCGGGTTCTGTTCCCATCGCCGCGAAAATTCATCGACGATTCGTTTCTCAAATTCAGCTTGCGACTTGGTAAGTGTCTCGCTCAGGGCTGCCTGGTACTTCTCGACGATTACTCGGAAACGTTCAGCCGCTTTGTCGAAAGACTCTCGGTCGCTGTACAGGATCACGCGCCCAAAATTGTTGATCGTGAACGTGTACTCGTCCTCGATCCGCTTTCTCTCCTTCTTGAGCCAGCCGTCATCGACCTTTAGCGTCTCTTGCTTTCCGTCATAGGCCAGGACGATGTCGAGCTTGCCAATTCCGTCGAACGGCGCCCGGATTCGGCTGGTGATGCGGTGCTTCAGATCGTCGTCCGCAACGTCGACGAGCTCCTGCGGGAGGGGTATCTGCCGCGTCGTGAGACGGTAGTTCGACGCCGAGAATTCGACGTACTGAACCTTCGACGAAAAAACGTTCAGTTTGCGCGTGATGTCGAACGGCTTTGGCGGGTTCGCCTTCAAGTTCGACTTCATCTCCTGCACCTTCGCGGGTTCGAGTGCCGTGACCCCCACCTCAGGCTTTGGCGCGTCGTCGCTGTTGTCTGCCCCAGCCGCCGTCGCGATGCAGTCAGCGGCACCGCCGGTCAGGACGATAGCGTTGGGTTTCTCCACCGAGGTCGAGCCCGCCTCGATGTTCTTCGATACCGGTGAGTAAACCATCGTCGTGTCGTCGCAAATCACCACCCCGATCCGCACGCCTGGCTGTTCCCGAAGGTCGAACAGGTTATTCGCGCTCGCGGCGCGAACCGCTTCCAGGGCGTGCTGATCGCCGAACCCGAGGCGATACACCTCAGGGTCAGAATCGAGGATTACGGTCACGTCGAGCTGTCCGAGATCGTCGAAGCGGCGGGAAATGGCATCGGCGACGGCTTGCGTCAGTGCAGGGGCGATGACAACGAGACGACTGCGGGCGCGCAAGATCAGCTCAATGAGAGCCTCGTCGGAGGCGACAGCGAAGGTACGGGCGGAGTCTATCATGGCGGCTCTTCCCTTCACGCGCCTTCATAGACGGCAGCTTTGTCCAAATGGATCCTCTTGATGTGGGTGAGGGTCATCGGCTCCCTCACAGATCGCAGCCGAGCAATCGCTCATGGCCCGGTGATCCTC
>JAKZVK010000219.1:0-2683 GCA_047516085.1 Bryobacterales bacterium | reverse complement strand
CGGCGTGATCGGCCTGGGAGGCCCTGTCACGCGAGCGGATCCGCGCGACGGGGCCATGCCCATTCTGCGCTCGCAGGTGATCCTGTCGAACGACCTGACTACGGGCAGCCGTCCGCGGCCCAGTTTCTCGGAGATCTTCTTTACCAGCCTGGTTCACGAAATCGGACATGCGCTCGGCCTGCAACACACCCTGACCAGTTCGGTGATGAGCACCGACGTCACCCGCTCCACCACCCGCGCCCTACCGCTGGCCCTCGATGACGCGGCCGGGCTTTCGGCGCTCTACCCGAACCAGAACTTCCTCGAGCTTTTTGGAAGCCTTTCCGGGCGGGTGCTGACGGCTTCCGGAGCGCCGGTGCATATGGCGTCCGTCGTGGCGGTTAGCTCCGACGGCAGTGTGGTCAGCGCTCTGACCACGCCCGACGGGACCTATCGCATCGAAGGGTTGGCGCCGGGCGAGTGGTTAGTCTACGTCCATCCGCTACCGCCCGCAACCCAGGACGGCCTTGGGCCGGCCAACATCGTCTTGCCGACGGACGGGACCGACCGCGTGATCCCGGCGAGCGGCCCCTTTCGAACCGTCTTCCACGGCGGCGCCAACCGTCCCGAAGAATCGACGCCGCTAAAAGTGGCGGCGGGCGTCGATCGCGGCGAAGTCGACTTCCGCGTCGACCCCATCCGGGCCTCCAGGCTGTTCAACATTACAACCTTCAGCTTTCCGGGTAACGGAGCCGCCGGCGTGCACCCGGCGTTTCTGGATGTGAACCGGCTCAGCCCGTTCATTCTGGCAACGGGTCCGGGTCTGATCCAGAACCTGCAGGCGGTGTCGCTCGAAGTGCTCGGCGGCGACGTCACGGTCAGGCCCCCGGCCATCTACCCCTTCGACGCGCGTTTCGCGATAATTCGCTTCGGGTCCACGTTGTTCAGCCCCTTGACGCCGAAGCACCTGCTATTTCGCTTGGGCAACGACATCTACATCCTGCCAAGTGCGGTTCGATTCACGGCGCAACCGGCGCCGGTGATTCACTGGATCACGCCGACAGTCGGACCGGATGGCCAATCGCTGTGGCGCGTTCGCGGGGCGAACTTCGAGCCGCGCTCCACGGTTTACTTCGACGGCCTCCCGGCGCAGGCAGTAGGCTTCGACCCCTTGCTCAGTGAGATCTGGATCCGCCCGCCGGAAGGGCCCTCGGGCCGCGCGGCGGTGGTCACCGTCTACAACTCCGACGGGCAAAGCTCCGCCTTCACATTGCCGGACGGCAATATTCTCTTCCCGTTTCCCAGCAGCATCGCCCCGGTGATCGAGATCTCTCCGCCATCGAGCCGGCCCGGACGCGACCTGATCGTTTCTCTCAAGGGGGTCAACACCAACTTTGTCCCTGGAGAAACCGCGGTCGGCTTCGGCACCAGCGACATCGTCGTGCGGGAAGTGCACATCGTCAGCCCGACGCGACTCGACGTCGTGGTGACGGTCCGGCCCGAGGCCGCGCCGGGCCCCTATGTGCTCAGCGTCATTCGAGGCTTGGAAGTGATCGCGTTACGCGATTCGTTTCGCGTGGAAGAGGAAGCTGCCGAAACCGAAGCCCGACCGACTGTGCGCTTCCGTAGCCTGCTCAACAGCGCGAGCATGCGGCCGGAGATCTCTCCGGGCGTGCTGGCTACGCTCATCGGCGCGCATCTGACTGCCGACACAACGGCGGTCAAGGCGGACCCTCCTCTTGTGACGCTGAACGGCCAAGCCTGCCGAATCCTGAGTGCCGCCCCCGGCCGCATCAACCTTCAGGTGCCGTTGTCGTTGGACCTCGGTCCCGCGGTGCTGGAGGTCGAGAACGAGCTCGGCAGGAGCGACCCGATGCTGGTCGACATCCAGCGTGCTTCTCCCGGTCTCTTCGGCGCTTTTGACGCCGCCGGCGACGCGATCAGCGAACAGAACCCGGCGATTCCTGGGCGACGACTGGTCTTGACGGCGACGGGGCTGGGCCGTCTGGCGACCCTTGCGCCGGACGCCGCGGCCGCCGTCAGTCCTGCGAATCGCCCGCCCTTGATCTTGTTAGGCGGGCAACGTATCGAGCCGTCTTCGGTTCGCCCGGCGGGCAACTTCCCGGGGCTGTATGAAATCAGCTTCACGTTGCCGGCCTTTTCGACCTCCCTGTCACAGGAAGTATCGCTTCTGGCCGAGGGACGGCGCAGCAACGCCCTTCGCATCGAGGTGCGCCGCCCCAGCCAGCCACCCGACAACCCCGCCGAACCGGATGAACGTGGTAAACCAGCCGAGCCGAGTAGCCCTGTTGACCCAGATGGCACTGATGGCCCCGATGCTCCTGACACTCTTAGCCCGACGACCCTGACAGGCCCGCTGATTCGATCAAGGAACGCGACGGCGCGCCCCAGCAGCTAACACCGCCTCGGCAGCGCTCGTGTCGTCTGTTCGCACACCAACCGAAGGTGCCAACCGGCGAACGAGGGTGCTTTGGGCTGCCGACGTTACAACTCTTACAATCGCCCGCCTCGGTATCCTGCCGGATTCCTTCGCGGTAAGCTGAAGGCAGCCGCTTGCGTAGCGGAGCATCTCTGCAGCCGATCTTCAACCGGCAGGTCCGTGAGCCTCTGATGGCAACACTTCCGGATGTCCGTCCTCTCCCGGTTCAACTGAATCTCAACGTCCGCGGGCTCAAAGCCTCCG
>JAKZVK010000218.1:0-9581 GCA_047516085.1 Bryobacterales bacterium | reverse complement strand
CTCTCATTGGAAATCGCTTCAAACTCTCTCATGGCGTATCCTTTCTTTCCTTTCCGGGAAGCGGTCAAACACTGAATTCAACCGCTAGGATACGCCGCCCTTCCCTATGCCCTCATCCACAACTTTTGGTTATATCTCCTGACGGGTACGTTGATTGGCGCTGACGAGCTAACACGCTACGCAGGCAAGGGCAACGACAGCCTGTTCGGGCAACTCACTGGTCAGCAGGGGGCACAGTACGAAGAGCAGCACGACTTCCTCATTCAGTACGAAGAAACGATTCTCGTTGTTCGGCAAAACCTGAAGCCCCGTAGCTACACTCGTCTGTACACTCGTAGACCCGATCCCGCTGCCCTGACCATCAATGAGCCTGTGCGGTTCCGGTTCAAGGGATCTCGCAAGGTCGAAGTTGTCGACGAAGATGGCAAGAAACACAATATGAAGGTCGTGCGGAAGGCCACTATACCGCAGCAATAGAAGCGTTCTTGAGTAGGTTGCCCTAGGCGCTGCCCGCTGAATCAAACCTCCCCACGCAGATTTACCCCACCACCCGCGTCGCGTTCCGGAGACGAGGCCGGAGTCCCTAGGTTTGAATACCGAACGCTGTCTCGGTTCCAGAGGCTTCCGGGGTGGTGCGGGAGTTCGTGCCGGACCGCTCCCTGACGGTCACGGCTCGGTTTCCGGGCTTGTGGTGTCGGTAGTCACGCCGAACGGAGGAACGGGTTAGCGCAAGTGAAGGTCGGGCAGACCCGCCAGGCGCTCGAGTTGGGCCTCGTCGGCCAGGAACTCGACGTGGGGCAAGCGGATGCAGCCCAGGTCGCAGCGGTGGCCCCGAAACATGCGGTGGAACAGCTCGTGGAGCCACACGTCGGCCTCAAAGGCGGTGGGGAACACCTTCGCGATGCAGACGCCACCACCCTCGATCAAGGCACGGAACTCCGGGGAATTGTCGATGCGGTCGCAGATCATATGGACCATCTGGGAGCCGACCGCATGAATCTCCTTTGTGTGGACATCCATGGCTAGATTCTGCCTGCATTCGCGTTGGGAAACAATATCTGAAAGGTTACATTTTTCGCTGGAACGGAAGTACCGTTACTGTTCCTATCCATCATGGAACGTTGGATTGGCGGGGGTTGGAGCCGGCGGCCCCTTTTTTTTGCGCCCGCCGACCCCTCTCTTGGCTGTAGTCGGGATGCGCTATGATCCCAACGTTGCCCGCCGGTTCGGGCAAGGAGACGCCCCATGTCCACCATCGATCGTCGAACCTTCCACCGTGTGGCTCTCGGCGGAGTGCTCGGGGCGGCCGCTTGTGCGCCGGATGAAGCCGCGAAGGAGGAGCCCGCCGCCCCCGAGGCCGCCGACGCGCAGCAGATCGACTCCACCGTCGCGGGTGTGCGCATCGGCAGCCAGAGCTACAGCTTCCGCGACCGCTCTCTCGAGAAGGCGATCGAGGGCTATGTCGAGGTGGGCCTCGGCGTCTGCGAATTGTACTCAGGCCACGTCGAGCCGCAGGAGGTTCGCGGCGATCGCGAGCAACTCAGGCAATGGCGCGAGACGGTTTCGCTCGACCACTTCGAGCAAGTCGGCCGGCAGTTCAAAGACGCAGGCATCGACCTCTACGCCTTTAACTACAGCTTCCGCGACGACTTCTCCGACAGGGAGATGGAGCGTGGCTTTGAGATGGCTAAGGCCCTGGGGGCCAAGGTGATGACGGCGTCCTCGAATGTTTCTACAGCGAAGTGCATCGACTCCTTCGCGAAGAAGCACGGGATGCGCGTCGGCATGCACAATCACTCCCGCATCCGCGAGAACGAATTCGCCACGCCCGATGACTTCGCCGCCGCCCGAGAGGGGACGTCCGACCACATCGCCATTAACCTCGACATCGGCCACTTCACCGCCGCCAACTTCGACCCTGTCGAGTACCTCGACAAGCATCACGCCGACATCGTCACGCTGCACATCAAAGACCGCAAACGCGACCAGGGCGACAACGTGCCGTTCGGCGAAGGTGACACGAAGATTGTCGAAGTGCTGCAACTGCTGCGCGAGAAGAAGTACGACATCCCGGCCAACATTGAGTACGAGTACAAGGGCGAGGATACGGTGGCGGAAGTTCGGCGTTGTTTTGAGTACTGCAAGAAGGCGTTGCTGAGCTAGGGGTTCGTGTCATGGGGCCGACCGCGAATTCGTTTCATCCTGGCAACGCTCGTTTTGCTTAACGCACGCAGTCTCATTCACAAGCGATTTCTACCTCCAGACCCTCTGCTTTCGCGTCAGCAATCAACGAGACGAAGCGGTCGACGACAACCCTGCATTCTCGTGGCATCTCGGCACAATCGGCGACTTGAATCCTAAACGGTGGGTTCACCTGGTTGATGTCGCCGCCTGTTATTGAATCCCAAACGGCATCGAGGTTCCTGCCGTGTCAGCAAGGCGCGCCCAGAGCGGACAGCAGGGCGCCGTAGAAGTCATCGGGCTCCGTCCATCCGGCAGCATGGAGAACAATCTCCTTCACCTAGCCATTATCACGAAGATCGGGCGCCAAAACCCAGATTCCGTCTGGTTTGGGTTCGTGACGTGAGTCTTGCTGACCGTATTACCGTACTCTAGGAACCGTAAATATGGTATCATGAAGCCATGAAAACGACCGTCGATCTGCCGGACCCCTTGTTCCGCGAAGCGAAGCTATACGCTGCTCAACGCGGGATTCCCCTGCGGGAAGTCTTCGCTAGGGCCCTGCAAGGGTTGCTCAAAGGCCGCGCCGCGCCGCGCCGCCCGTTTCGGCTCAAGACGGTTACCACCAAAGGCGAGGGATTGGCCATCGACGGTAACTGGAGCGAGGTGCGCTCGCTCATCTACGAAGGGCACGGCGGATGATCGCAGTCGATACGCAGATTCTCGTCTACTCGCAGAGAGAGGACTCCCCGTGGAATGCCGGCGCGCTCGCGTGCTTGCGGTCCCTAGCCGAGGGCGATTCTCCTTGGGCGATTCCCTGGCCTTGTATTCACGAGTTTCTGGCCGTCGTCACGCATCCTCGGATCTATCGGCCGCCCACCCCGATGAGCGACGCCTTGCAACAAGTCGACTACTGGGTGGAAAGTCCCTCGCTGCGACTGATCGGCGAGGCGGCCGGCTACTGGGACCATCTCAAAGCCACCGTCTCCCGCGGTCAGGGGGTCGGGCCGCTGGTCCACGACGCGCGACTAGCGGCGATCTGCCAAGCGCACGGCGTGCGAGAGTTCTGGAGCGCGGACCGGGACTTCTCCCGCTTCCCCAGCCTGGCGGTTCGCAACCCACTGGTCGAGTCATAGAGTGTCCGAGTCCGTCACTCCAGCACGGCTTGTAGCGCCTCTTCCAATTGTTCCTTTGACATCGCCGTCGAGATGAACAACTCTTGCCGTGCGCCGCTGGCGAGCGCGATGCCCTTCCAGCCGTTACGCGTAGGGACCGTGATGCGGATTCTCACCTTGCCCTTGGCGTCACGGACGCGCCGGATCACGCCGGGAATGATCGACTGAATCAATGGGTTCGCCTCGAGCAGTTCCTCGAGCACGGGCCGCAGACCGTCGAGGATCGAGTGCTCGACCTTGAGTCTGTTCTTGGCTGCACGAAGCCGCATGGTGGTCGTTGCTTGACGGCTTCTCGTCGAGCGCCCTGACGTCGGACCTTTAATGCATCAGGTAGCGCTGCAGCTCATCATCGCTGGCGCAATGGGCTGACGCGATGTCCCTTGTGATGCTGCCGTTTCGCACCAGGTCGGCGAGCGACTGCTCCATCATGATCATGCCCTCGCCGCGGCCCAGGCTGAGCTGCGAGCGCAGCATGTGATCTTCGCCCTTGCGGATCAAATGACGCACGGCGGTATTCGCCAGCAGGATCTCGACCGCCGGATACCGCCCTTGGCCGTCGGCCGACGGTAAGAGCTGCTGCGCAATGATTGCCAACAGCCCCAGCGACAATTGCTGGCGAATCTGCGTCTGGCGGCCGCTGGGAAACAGATCGACGATGCGGCCCAGAGCCTGCACCGCGTCGTTGGTATGCAAGGTCGAGAGGACCAGGTGGCCGGTCTCGGCGGCCGTCAGCACCGTGGCGACGGTTTCGGGGTCGCGCATCTCACCCACCAGAATGACGTCGGGGTTCTGACGCAGGATGCTGCGCAGCGCACCGGCGAAGTCATGGCAGTCGTGGCCGACCTCGATCTGCTCGAAGATCGACTTGCGGTTGACGTGGTAGTACTCGATCGGGTCCTCGATGGTGACCACGTGGTAGGGATAGTTCTGATTGACGAGTCCCATCAGCGCGGCCAGCGTCGACGTCTTGCCCGACCCGGTCGGCCCCGTCACCAAAATCAGACCCTGCTTGCGCTCGGTGAGCTTGGCGAGCGACGCGGGCAGATGCAGTGACTCGAGTGTGGGGATCTCCGCCGGCAGCAACCGTATGGCCGCCGCCAACGTGCCACGTTGAAAGTGCACGTTGGTGCGAAATCGCCCGATGCCCTCGCGCACGAAGCTGAAATCGCAGGAGCGTCGCGTTTCCAACTCCTCGCGGCGCGCCGCCGACAGCATCGGCAGCACCAGCTTGTTGACATCGTCGTGATCGAGCACCGGTCCGCTGCCGTGCAGCAAGCTGCCGTTGACACGCAGCACGACGGGGCAGCCGGCCACCAGGAGCAGGTCCGACGCGCTGCGCTCGACCGCTTGGCGTAACACGGGATCGAGCGAGTCCGAATCGATCGTCACGTCCGTCTCAATGGACGGGGACGCGGGCATCGACGAAGCTTGGGCGGCGCCCGCCGCGGGGGAGGCCGCTCGGTCCGGGCTTGCCTTCTCGTTCAACTCGCGGACGATGCTCTCCAACTCAGGGTTGTATTCGGCCATATCGATATGACGGTATTGTAGCTGCGAAAGACTAACCTAAACCGAGGATCTCAAAACCGAGATCCGCGCTACGCCTATTCCCCCAACTTCTCGAGGTACCGCGCCACGGCCCGGATACCGCGGTAGAAATTGGGCAAGTGGAACTTCTCATTCGGCGCGTGCAGGTTGTCGTCGGGCAAGCCGAAGCCCATCATCACGGTCGGGATGCCCGCGAACTGCTTGAACAGGTTTACGACGGGAATTGAGCCTCCCGAGCGGATGAACACGGCAGGCGTGCCGAAGACCTCGGTCAGCGCCTCGGCGGCCGCTCGGATCAAAGGATGGCCCGCATCGACAACCGACGGCGGACCCGCGTTGAGTTTGCGAACCGACACGACTGTACCCTTCGGGGTCAGCCCTTCCACGTAGCGCCGATATTTGTCGAATACGTCGTCGGGATCCATACTTGGCGCCAGACGAATGCTGATCTTCGCGACAGCCCGCGCAGGGATGGCCGTTTTCGCTCCTTCGCCGATGAAGCCGCCGCGGATGCCGTGCACGTCAAGCGACGGCCGTGCCCAGGTGCGCTCGAGCACACCGTATTCCGACTCTCCGGTCAACGTGGTCGAGCCCACTTCGTTCTCGAGGTATGCGCTTTCATCAAACGGCAGCCGGCTCCAAGCCTCACGCTCGGCGTCGGTGGGCGGTTCGAGATCGTCGTAGATGCCCGGGATGAGCAACTTTCCGTCGGGGTCCTTGAGCTGCGCAATGATCTCGGCCACCGCCTGCAAGGGGTTCGGGGCGGCGCCGCCATAGACCCCGGAATGAAGATCGGTGCGCGGTCCCCGCACCTCGACTTCGGTGTAGATGCCGCCTCGCAGGCCGACGCATAGGGTCGGCAGCTCGGGCGCGAACATCTCGGTGTCGCACAGGAGGGCGGCGTCAGCCCCGAGCCTGCGGCCCTGTGCCCGGAGGTAGGCGTCGAGCATCTCGCCGCCGGTCTCTTCTTCGCCCTCGATCAGGAACTTGATATTGATGGGTAGGCTAGCCGTGGTCTGAAGGAATCCTTCGACGGCCTTGAGCAGGATATAGGTCTGACCCTTGTCGTCCGTCGCTCCCCTGGCGAAGAGATCACCGCCGCGGACTTCCGGCTCGAAGGGAGGTGAGTGCCACTCGTCCAGTGGATCGGGCGGCTGTACGTCGTAGTGCCCGTAGATGACCAGGGTCGGCTTGCCGGGTGCGTCCAACCATTCGGCGGCGACGATGGGGTGTCCCTCGCCCTCGATCAGGCGGACGTCGCGCATGCCTATACGCTTCAGTTCGCTGGTGAGGAAGCGGGCGGCGTGATCGATGTCGGCGCGGTGCTCGGGCAGCGTACTGATGCTGGGGATGCGGAGGAAGTCCTTGAGGCCGTCGAGGAAGTCAGTCTCGTGGGCAGCATAGTAGGCTTCAAGCGGAGCGATGGGGCTCATGGCTGGTTCGACGCTTTCGGTGGCTCTCAAGTCCTTGATTCCAAGTGGAGTTGGCGGGGGATTCGATTCAAGCGCTCAAGCCGTTGGCTATGGCCTGGCCGGGCCCAGCCAGTGTCGGCCATGGACGCGCCAGGGGACGCAATGTAGGCCTGGGATCAGGCTACTACTTTCCGACCCTGGCCGGTCGCCGGTGGTGGTGTGATGTGCTTCCCCTGCTCAGCCGATAAGAGGGATGAGGAGGAATGCCATGCCCGACATCTTTCCTGCCTCTAAGCCCTTCGGCGACCTCGAGGTCCCTCGGTCGGAAGCGGGGCGAAAGGCGGAACTGAACCCTCAAGCAAGACGCCAGCGGGAGCGCGAGCAGAGACGCCGGCACCGATACGAACAGGCCGAGGAAGGTTTGGAGGTCGACACTTTCGAACACACGGCCTCACCCTCCGATGCCGACTGACCCGAAGTGACTACTTCGGATTGAGAAACCCGGCCTTGCACGGCAGCTTTCCCCGTTTGGATCTCGGGGGTGGGGATTGAGCGATGTGAGGGAGACGAATAGGCCCAGACCCCTCTACAGGCTGCGTTCGAGCCTCTCGACTCCCTCTTCGATGCCTTGATAGTTCCCGATGAGGGCTTCGGGCTGAATACGCGTCTTCGAGAACGCGGACGCCGAAACCCGGCTGATCGCGGCTTGCTCATCCAGCCCTTCGAACCACGCGCGCGCCAGTTGGGCGCCGATGCTGACGATCCCGACAATCAGGTAGGAGGGGGTGCTCACGTCGGAATGTCCCGGCGTACTCCAGTACCCCGCGGCCTCGATGTAGTTGGGCGGAAAGCTCCACGCTTCGAGTAGCCAGCGGCTCACCTGGAATTGGTCCACGCCCAACACCGCGATCTCGGCCATGCGCAGGTGCATCTCGGCGCTCAGCTCTCTAACCTTCTGGTATTCCTCCGGCGTCTCCGAAAGCAACGCGAGCTCACCTACGTTGTGCAGCAGGCCGGCGATCATAAACTCGTCGGGATTGCTGGCGTAGGTCTGCTCGGCGATTTGGTGGCAAACGACTCCAGCCGCCAAGGCAACGGATCGGCACTCCCTAGCTGCTTCGGTGTGTGCGGGCAGGGAACCCATCAGCTTGGTCGCCATCAAGTGGCGTAGCAGCGTGACGAGCCGGGCGTGACCCACCACGGTCACCGCCATGGCCAGCGTGCGGATCAGGTTGCTGACCCCAAAAAACGGAGAGTTGGCCAGCCGCAGTAAGTCAGCCGTAGCACCGGGGTCTTGCGACAGGATCTCCTGCAGTTGTTCGTTCGTGCAGAGCGGATCCTCGGTCGCTTCCAGCGCCTCTTGCACGACGCGCACCGCCGCCGGAAGTTCGGTCAGGCGCCAGATCGCCCGGCGCGTCCGTTCCGCACTTGCGTTAGTCGTAACCTCCACGTCACCGCCTGGGAGGTTGATCGGCGACGCAGGAGAGAAAGCGTAGGGCGCGTCCAGCGTTTCGGGTGAGAGGCGCAGATGAAGGAGTTTAGGCCGACTTAGTACATCGTTTCATGAATACGGTCACGTATCTGAGCGGGCATCGGCCGCCATCCTGAGGGGCTGTGAAAAAATACTGGGGACAGTCAACCGCGACCTGATGGACGTTGAGGACAGTGGACTTATCTCCTGTCGCTTGTGACAGCCCCGATTTTTTCACAGCCCCTGAGCGGGCGCGTACGGGGCCCCGCCCCTACCGGGCAAACCCGAAACGTAACCGTATTCGCGAAACACACTACTTAGCCATCCGCGGCCAACTCGCGTACGATCTCCCGGGCGGTATCACGGGCACGCTGAAGTTCATCCGGCCCGTAGCTGATGGCGCCGACGCGCGAGTGGCCTCCCCCGCCGTAGCGCTCGCAGATCGACGCAAGGTTGTGAAGGGGTTCCTCAGGGGCCCAGGGATTCGAGCCCACGGAGACCTTGGTCCTGAAGCCGGCGTCGGAAACAGAGACGGTGTAGGTAGCTTCGGGAAAGAGGTAGTACGGCACGAACTTGTTGTAGCCACCGTGGTCGGTGTCAGCCATGTCGAAAAAGATAACCCGTCCGCTCGCGCGGCTTCGATCCCGAATGAGGTCGATCGACTCCAGATGGCGGCGGTACAGCTTGTCGAACGCACCGCGGACCCAGTCGAGTTGTGAGATCTCGTCCAGCGGCTGCCGGGTCAGAAGCGGAATGACCTTCGAACTGAGATTCGGTTCGGCGGCCTCGAGCACGAGAGTCAGCTTCATCGCCGGGGCCGCCATCTCGACTGCTTCTTTGGCGTCTTTGTATTGGGCCCCGTCGATGATGTCGGCCCACCGGATCAGATCGGTGAGGTGAGAGCTGTCGTACTGAAACTTATCGCCGGCGATCGAGGCGATGAGCTGCGTACAGGACTTGAAGGAGGCGTCGTAGAACTTCTTGTCGCTGCGCTCTTTCTCAAAGTGCGCCTCGTCCTCGGGTGAGAGGAAGGCACTCTGGTGATGGTCGAACCACCAGGTGAGCTTCGGTGAGGCACAGTACTTGAAGTCGACGATGGCGTTTTCGTCTCCGTCGAAAAGCTCTTCGTCAAAGAGTTGCTCGGCCCGATGGAAGAGGCCGGTCAGCGTGAACTCGGCGGCGGGGGCGAAGGCTTGGCGGTAGAAGTCGGCGAAAACCGCCGCCGAGCAAGCACCGTCGAAACAACGATCGTGATAGAAGAGCCGGACTTGCATGCGAAAAGCCCACCAGCATCGCGCATCTGGGCCCAAAGATCAAGTCCGGTGGCCGTGTGGCAGCCACTAACCTTTGGCTAGCTCGACAGAGTCGGGCAAGGACCAGGCGTCCGGCCAGTCGTCGAAGTCGTCGACCTTAGCGCCGTTCACAAAGAGTGTGAAGAGCCACTCGGGAGGGAAATCATTCAGTCGAACCACCCAGGAATCGGCGCCCACGGTAGCCTCGAAGGGATTCAGAGGGTCCGTTGTTTTCGACCAAGCCACAGGGGTCGCCAAGCACTCATTCAGGTCCAGGGCTGGCTTAGCTTCCGGCATCTTAGGCATGAGCCGCTCACTCCGACACCTCTGTCAGGCGGCGTTCGAGGTAGTTCCGCTCGGCATTGTTGGCTGTGAGTTCGAGCGCTCGGCGGTACGCGCCGAAGGCTTCCGGCCGTCGGCCCAGCCGTCTAAGCAGGTCGGCGCGGGCAGCGTGATAGAGATGGTAGTCGTCGAGTTCGCCCGCTGCGCCAAGTCGGTCGATCCA
>JAKZVK010000217.1:0-4737 GCA_047516085.1 Bryobacterales bacterium | reverse complement strand
TCTCATTGGAAATCGCTTCAAACTCTCTCATGGCGTATCCTTTCTTTCCTTTCCGGGAAGCGGTCAAACACTGAATTCAACCGCTAGGATACGCCGCCCTTCCCTATGCCCTCATCCACAACTTTTGGTTATATCTCGGTCTTAGAAGGGCGGAGGCAGCGGCAAAAAGATCTTTGGGTGACCACGATCGACAGGCCCCAGACTGCGGCACACCCCTTCTATCGTGGGCCCAACGACTGCTCGACGACCCCGCCTGTGACGCCTTGGTCGAGGGGCGTGCGAGAAGTCTTACGTTCCCACGAGGGGACGACCCTCTCTGGCACCGGGCCCCTACTTCATCACGCCCCTGATCCGGTTCGTGGTATCGGCTATCACACGGCCAACTCGTAAGCTGTGCCGAACTAACCCCTATGCTGAACTAGACACGTTGCGGTTCAAAGCCCAAGCCACCGACGCCGGCAAGCGGCTCGACCTCTTCCTGGCCGAGCAGATGCCGGAGACCAGCCGGGCGCGCGTCCAAGCTTGGGTGCGCGCCGGGCGGGCCCAGGCGGATGGCGCCGCCGCGAAGGCCTCGTTGCGGCTACGAGGCGGCGAGACCATCAACGTGGACCCCGCGCCCGCGCCGCCGCTCAAGGCGTTCCCGGAAGCGATCGACCTCGACGTCCTCTATGAAGACGACGACCTGGCCGCCATCAACAAGCCCGCCGGCATGACCGTCCATGCCGGGGCGGGCAAAGCGAGCGGGACGCTCGTCAATGCCCTGTTGCACCATTTCGGGGCGCTGTCGACCGTGGGCGGCGACGTGAGACCGGGGATCGTGCACCGGCTCGATCGCATGACGAGCGGCGTGCTGCTCATCGCGAAGAACGACCAGGCCCACCGCAGCCTCGCGCGGCAGTTTCAGTCGCGAAAGGTGCGCAAGATCTACTGGGCGCTGGTGGAGGGCGACGCGTCGAAGGCACCGGCCAAGGGACGTCCCGTTGAAGTGGACGGCGCCCACTGGACGCGCCTCGAGATGCCCATTTCGCGCGACCCACGGCAGCGCATCAAGATGGCCGCCCGCCCGCAAGGCCGCACCGCCCTGACCGACTTCCGCATGCTGCGGCGTTGCGGCAAGCACTCGCTGCTCGAGGTGCGCATCGGCACCGGGCGCACCCATCAGATCCGCGTACACCTTTCGGATCTCGGCCGGCCGGTGGTGGGCGACACGCTCTATGGGGCGGCACGGCTTCCAGCGGGGTCGCCCGAGCCGACGCGCTTTTACCTGCACGCGAGGGAGATCAGCTTCGATCATCCCGCCGGCGGCGAGGTCATGACCATCGAGGCGCCGTTGCCCGCCGATTTCGCCGAGATGATCGAGAGGCGGTAAGTGGGTTGATTCGACAGCTGGTGGGCCTTCGTCCTTGGCAGACCAGGACACAAAACTTGAGGCTTGGAATCATGACCGAGGCGTTATAATGATGTCACCAGTCGGCGGGATCATGAAACGCTTGTTCGCACTGTTTGTCGTAGCGGGTACGCTCAGCGCCGGGCTGCTGTCGGCCCAGACCGTACAAACAGCCGGGAGTGGGTCCATCGTCGGTGAAGCGAACGAGCCGCTGCTCGACCTCGATACCACGATCCGCGTTGAAGTCTCGCGCGTCCCGCTGCTGTTCACCGTTACCGACAAGAAGAGCCGCTTCATCACCAATCTCGACCGCGAAGACTTTCGCGTCTTCGACAACAAGGTCGAGCAGGACATTCGCGAGTTCGTGCGCGAGAGCGATCTGCCGTTGCGCATTGGCATCCTGATCGATTCGAGCAACAGCGTTCGCGGACGCTTCAAGTTCGAGCAGGAAGCGGCGATCGAGTTCATCCGCAGCGTGTTGCGCGAGGAGGCCGACAAGGTCTTCCTGGTCAGTTTCGACACTCGCGCCGAGTTGGTGGTCGATTTCACAAACGACGCCGACGAGCTAGCGCTGGGCGTGCGCCGACTGCGCGCCGGCGGCGGGACGGCGCTCTACGACGCCGTCTACTTCGCCTGCCGCGACAAGCTGCCCGAAGACTGGCCGCCCGAGCAGTTTCGCCGGGCGCTCGTCATCCTGGGCGACGGCCAAGACAACCAGAGCAGCGTCACGCGCGACATGGCGCTCGAGATGGCCCACAAGGCCGAGGCCGTGATCTACACCATCTCGACCAACCGCAGCGGCAAGCAGATTGTCGGCGACAAGGTCCTGCGAAAGTACGCGCGGGAGACCGGCGGCTTGCCGTTTCATCCGTTTCAAGCGCGCGATCTGGAACAGTCGTTCGTGAACATCGCCAACGAGTTGCGGCACCAGTACTTCATCTTGTACTCTCCGAAGGATTTCGTCGCGGACGGGACCTTCCATCGTGTCCAGATCAAGACCCGCATCAAGAACACCGAGGTGCGTGTGCGGCGCGGCTACTACGCACCTCTACCCGGCGAGGAAGTTCGCTAGCGGTTGCGGCCTGCCATTCGCTGCCTGCCGTCGGGGTCGAAGGAACGTCACAAAAACCTTCTCGGCCCCCTTTCGCTTTTTATTCGCCTTTGGTACAATCTCTGGTCAAGGGCGGATTTGAGACTACAAAGGAGTGAATGCTATGGACGAGCGTGAGCGCACGCGCAGCCTCGAGCACGCGTTAGGTGAGATTGAAAAGGCCCATGGGAAGGGCTCGATTGTACGGTTGGGTTCGCGGGATTCGTTGGTTCCCGTGAGCGTGATCCCCAGCGGGTCGCTGGCGATTGACAGCGCCCTCGGCGTCGGCGGGTTACCGCGCGGACGCCTGGCGGAGATCTTCGGTCCCGAGTCATCGGGCAAAACCACACTGGCCCTGTCAACGGTCGCGCAGGCACAGAAACTCGGCGGCATGGCGGCGTTTATCGACGCCGAGCACGCCATGGATCCGATCTACGCGCAGAAGCTCGGGGTCGATGTGGACAACTTGCTTGTCTCGCAGCCCGACAGCGGCGAGCAGGCGTTGCAGATCGCCGACGTGTTGGTGCGTTCGGGCGCGATCGACATTCTGGTCGTCGATTCGGTGGCGGCGCTGGTACCGCGCGCCGAGTTAGAAGGCGAGATGGGTGATACGCACGTCGGGTTGCAGGCGCGTATGATGTCACAGGCAATGCGGAAGCTCACCGGCATACTCTCGAAGTCGAACTGCTCGATGATCTTCATCAACCAGATCCGCGAGAAGATCGGCGTGATGTTCGGCAGTCCGGAAACGACGACCGGGGGCCGGGCGTTGAAGTTCTACGCTTCGATACGCATCGACATCCGGCGCATCGCGGCCATCAAGGACGGCGATCGAATTGTGGGCAATCGCACCAGGGTGAAGGTCGTCAAGAATAAAGTCGCCCCGCCGTTCAAGCAAGCGGAGTTCGACATCATGTACGGCGAAGGGATCTCGCTGGAAGGCGATCTGATCGACCTGGGGGTCGTCAACAAGCTGGTGGCGAAGAGTGGCGCCTGGTATTCCTACGGCGGTGACCGTATCGGCCAAGGCCGTGAGAACGCCAAGCAGTTTCTGATCGACCATCCGGACCTGCGGGACCGGCTGGAGCATGAGCTGCGTGCGGCCTTGGGCTTGCAGAACCCCGGGGTGCCGGAAGCGGCGCCGGGGCCGGAGGTTGTGGAGGCGCCCGAGGCGGAGACAGGGCGAGGCTCTCGCCAGGCCGCGCAGGCGTGAGTTGCTGGATGCAGGACACCCTGTAAGACAAGGTCCCGGCTAATTCGTCGCAAGAAGGGTTCGCTGTTGGCCAAGGGGCGTGCCTGTGTACGCAACACACACAAGAGAGTTGGTCCGTCTTGGCGGAGGAACCTCACTCCGACCTCGCCCCACCAGCCCACATCGGACCCGAGTCCGCGAAGCGGACGGACGGATGCTAGCCTAGGGTGAAGCCGTCAGGCGAAACCCTAGGTACCGAACTCTTTACGCCGGGAGCCCTGAAAGGGCGATGGAAAAGCCGCGACGTACCGCGCGGCTGCACGCCAAGACAGGCATCCCGCATAGTACCGATCATGGCTCGCGAGACATTCGACGTTTGCGTGATTGGCTCCGGGGCGGCGGGGGGCACGCTCGCGGGCCAACTGGCCGAGCGAGGTGTTCGGGTCGCGCTGATCGAAGCGGGCGGATACCGCGACCCGACGAAGCTGCGCACGCACCGCTGGCCCTACGATCAAACGCGGCCCCCGGCGATCCCCAACGTCACTACCGACCCCGAACGCGAGCCGGTCGAATACTCGGGCGACGCGATCTCGGTGAGCCGCGGCCGCGTGCTGGGCGGCCGCACGACGCACTGGAACGCGGTCGCGCTACGCTTCTCGGCGGACGACTTCCGCGAGTGGTCGGTCAGCGGCATCGAGGAGGATTGGCCGCTCAGCTACCAAGAGTTGGCACCCTACTACGACCAAGCCGAAGAGCTGATGGTCGTTTGCGGCACCCGCGAGAACCTCGAAGTGCTGCCCGACGGACGCTTCATTCCGCCGTTGCTGCTGCGTTGCTCGGAGAAGATCATCGAGCGCGCCGGCAAGAAGCTGGGTATGCGCGTGATCCCGGTGCGGAAAGCGCTGGCCACACGCGACGGCCACGGGCGCGCGCCGTGCCACTACTGCGGCCACTGCATGGCGGGGTGCGGCGTGTCGGCGATCTTCAACACGGCCGAGCACGTTTTGCCGCGCGCGCGGCGGACGGGCCGCCTCACCGTGCGCTCCGGTTGGATGGCGCGCGAGCTGC
>JAKZVK010000216.1:0-5138 GCA_047516085.1 Bryobacterales bacterium | reverse complement strand
CGTCGCGAGCCAGCGCGGTGAAGCGCGCGCGGAACTCCGGGGTCGAGTAGTCCCCCGTCATCACGAACAGATCGTGGAAGGTCGTCACCGTGCGGCGGAAGCGGCATTTTGGCAGGCGTTGGTTGAGCCCGTGGAAGACGGATACGCGCGAGCGGAACAAAAAGCAAGCGAAATCTTCGAGCAACCGCCGCGAACAGTTGGGTTCGGGTAGAGGCCTCTGTAGCGCGCGCAGAAAACGGTTCGCGCGGTAGCACAGCAGGAAGCGCTGGTCGGGTTCGGCCCGTGCCAACGCGCGGATGAGTTGGGAACTGTAGACGGCGACGCCGGTGGGCACGCGGTCGAGGCTGTAGCTCGCGTCGAGACCGATGTTCACCGCAGCCGCTCCCGCACCTGGGCGATCACGGCCGCGGGCGAGGCTTGTTCGTCGACCGCCACCAAGTCGGCGGGCTGCGGGCCCCAAGGCCGCCAGCGTTCGATCATGCGCGGGGAGGCCGCTCCGGAGAAAACGTCGATCGCCGGAACCGCGAGCGCGGCCGCGAGATGCCCGCCGGCCGAGTCATAGCCTACGTAGAGGTCCGACGCCGCGATCAATCCCGCGAACGCGCTCAGGCTGCCCTGCCACGTCAGAACCTCCGCCGAAACGTCTTCGCCGCCAACCGCTTGCACCGTGTTTCCCGCCTGCTCGAGAGCATCGATGAGACGGCCCGTGCGATCGATCTCTTCGTCCCCGGCGCCGCGGTCGAGGACCACCGTGTAATCGGCATTTCGCAGCGCCTGCAAAAGATCGAACTCGAACGGGTCGGCCACCCGCTTGGCGGCGTTGCCGCCGACGCCCAGGTTCACGGTGGCGAGACGGCCCCTCACGCGTTTGCGCAAGGCGACACCGCGCTCTCGGTCCTCTTTGGGAAGATTCAGCTCGGGGTAGGAGTGCCGTCCGTCCGAGGCCCAGACACCGTCCGCCCCCCACACCTCGTCGGCCCAACGCGACGTCAGATCGCCGAGAGCCGCCGCCCCGGCCTGCTCGTACGAACGAGACGGAAAGAAGCAGTAACGTGACTCGTCGTGGATCACGGGCAACAGCCCGAGCTGCGTCAAGCGCGAATCGGGATCGGCCACGAGATATTGTTCGGCCCGCAGGCCGCCCAGCTCCTTCTCAATGGTCCGGACCAACTCCGGCCAAAGACCAAGCCTGCCGATCACCGTTGCGCTCCGTCCGTAGTCGAAAGGCGCGTGGCCGACGCGCGTATCCGAGGCAAAAAACGCAGCCGCCTTTTCGCCGCCTAGCAGCCGAATCTCCGCACGCGGGCACGCACGCTTGAGCTTGTTGATCAGCACGCTCGTGACAGCGACGTCAGCCCCCAGCGTGACGCGCGAGAGTACCAGGATCTTCTCGACTTTAGACAGTTCATCAGCGCTGAAAGGTCTTGCCCGCTCCAGGCTGCCGGCACGCTGGAGAAACCGATCCCGGCCGGTCATGCCAAACCCGGAGAGCGCTTGATCGAGTGCATGCCCCCCGGGCAGTCGCCGGCAGAAGTCGATCGCCTGGGCGAAAAACTGGACGTACGCGTCACACAGCCGTTTCTCGAAGCGGTCGCCCCACGGCTCGACGATGCGCCGGAAGATCGCATCTGTACCCGACGCGGCGGCGAGGGGATCATCGGATGTAGCCAGCTCCAGAAGCTTCCCCGCCAATTCCTCGGAGTGCACACCCGTCCGGTCGAATTGGCCAAGGTAGGCAGCAGCCAACTCGTTCGCTTCGGCGTCGACTGACTTCGCGGGCACGTTCCCCAGCATGACCGATAGCGGGGCCCGCTTCAAGACCGGGCTAGAAAAACAAGCGTCGCTGCGGCCCGTCGGTGCGCTCGGTGCGGTACTTCTTCAGCTTGCGGTAGAGGGTGGTCTTGCCGATGCCCAGCAGAAGCGCCGCAGTGTGAATATCGTGCTTGGTATGTTCGAGGGCTTTGAAGATGTGGAGGCGTTCGATCTCCTCGAGTGGCAGGATCTCCATCTCGCCCGAGACCCCGTTCGCGGGGGCGGCCGGCCTACATAGGTTGGACGGCAGATCGTGCGTCTCGATGATCGGGTTCGACTTCATGACCACCATGTGCCGGATCGCATTTTGAAGCTCGCGGATGTTCCCCGGCCAGCCGTACTCGACGAACCGCCGCTCCACCGCTTCGGACAAGCTAACCGAGTGCACAGCATACTTCGCGATGAAGTGCCGGGCCAGCGGCAGAATGTCGGCTTTACGCTCGCGCAGCGGCGGCACGCGAATTGTCATGACCTTGAGCCGATAGTAGAGGTCCGTGCGGAACGAGCCCTCTTCGACGGCGGTGGCCAGATCGCAATTCGTCGCCGCAAGCATCCGCACGTTGACCTTGATCGGTTTGGTGGCGCCGATCGGCCGCACCTCGCTCTCCTGCAACAGACGCAGCAGCTTGGCTTGGACTTCGGTGCTCAACTCGCCGATCTCGTCCAGGAACAGCGTTCCGCCCTCGGCCGCACGGACGAGCCCGGGCTTGCTGTCAATGGCGCCGGTGAAAGCCCCCTTGACGTGGCCGAAAAGCTCGCTCTCCATGAGCGTGCCGACGAGCGTCGCCGAGTCGACCGGCAGGAATACGTTGTCCGCCACCGGCGAAACCTGATGCAGCGCGCGGGCGACCAACTCTTTGCCCACGCCGCTCTCGCCGATGATCAATACCGGGGATGCGTCGTTACGAAGTTTCTTGATAGTCCGCAGGACGGTCTGAATCTGCGGCGAGTTTCCAACCAGGCCGAACTCAGGAACGCCATCCTCGGAAGAGGCTTCCGGGTTCACGTGTAATTACATAGATATTATAGACAATTTGAGGAATAACTTTCCGCAATCAGCGTCACGAACCCCGGGATGCGGTCTTGTTCGAAGCGCTGCTGCCATCTCGTCGCCTCCGCGTGATCGGACGCCGGCCCGACGACGACGCGATACAAGTCCCCCTCCGCGCTCGATTTGTGAATGATCTGTGTGTCGCCGTAGCGCTCGTACACTTTGTCCTGGAGGCGCTCCGCGTTTTCGATCTCCCGGAAAGACCCCACCTGTACGCCGTAGTAGGGGCCTGGCTCGCAGGGAGGTTCACCGTTGCCGGACGCCACTCCGGACGCTACTGTGGCGGTCTCGTGCGAGACGGCTGGGGCCGTTGGTGTCCGCGGCCTTTCCGGGGGAAGCGCCGGAACTTCGTTGCGTGCTCGCTGCGGAGCCACCTGGGACCGCGGGATAACTTTCAGCTGAACCCTCGCCGTCCCTGGCCCCAACATGCCGATCCGCTGCGCGGCGGCGCGGGAGAGGTCGATCACCCGGCCCTTCACAAACGGGCCACGGTCGTTGATACGCACGTCGACCTCGCGCCCGTTGTCGAGGTTGGTCACACGCAGCCAGGCGCCGAACGGCAAGCTCAAGTGGGCGGCCGTGATCTCGTTCATGTCGTAGACTTCGCCGTTGGCCGTACGCCGGCCGTGGTAAGGGTGGCCGTACCAACTGGCGATGCCGGTCTCCGTCGCGCCGACCACAGCGGGACGTGGCGGAGGCAGCGTGACCTTCGGCTTGCGGCCGCACCCGACCCCAAGGGCCAGGAGGACCAGCAAAGCCGGAAGGAGCCGCCGTCTCACGTTCACGGATACGAGTATCCCCGCGGGATTCGGTTGTGATACGATGCCGCGATTGCAGCTATGCGGGAGGGTTTGACCTCAGCCCGAAGACTTCGCGTCGCCTCCACCTTACCACGAGACCTACGATTCTCTCTATGGCAAATCACCCTTCCCCTCCCTCCAACGCTCCCGGCGGGCGTCTATTTCTTTGGCTTGCCGTAGCGGCCTTCGTGACTGCCATGGCGGCCTGGGGCGCCGGCTACCAGCCATTGGTGGGGCCGGGCGTCGTGGGGATGCTGGCGCTGTTCGCTATCTACTTTCAACGCCACGCCACGCTGAAGATCTTCGCCTTCACCTGCTGGGTTTTCGCGTTCTTCGTCGGGGCCCTGTTCTACCCGGCGGTCTTTCTGACGTGGGGAGACTTCGAGCAGAAACGAATGATCGTTCCGCTGATCCAGCTCATCATGTTCGGCATGGGGGCGACGCTCAGCCTGGCTGACTTTGGCCGCGCGCTCCGCATGCCCAAGGCCGTAGGGATAGGCATACTGCTGCAATTCACGGTCATGCCGACGGCGGGCTGGGCCATCGCCACTGCGATCGGCTTCGACCCGGAAGTCGCCACGGGCATCATTCTGATCGGCTCGTGCTCGGGCGGCGTTGCGTCGAACCTGATGGCCTATCTGGCGCGAGGCAATGTCGCGCTCTCGGTGACGATGACGGCCTGCTCGACGATCATGTCGCCATTAATGACGCCCCTGGCGATGAAGCTTTTCGCCGGCCGCCTGATGGAGATCGATGTGTTCGGGATGATGATCTCGATCGTCGAGTTGATCATCCTGCCAATTGGCGCCGGTTTGCTGATCCACTACCTGCTGCACGCCGAGATTCCCGGGCGCGTCTGGCGTAGCACCGTTTTCATTCTGGCGCTGGCCTGCTTCGCCGGCGTGGCGATGAACGCGGAAGCCTTCCTGGGCGAGGTCGGGGGGCGGCAACTCGGTCCGCTGGGAGTCGCTTTCCTGATCATGGCCGTGCTGCGACAGAAATGGCTTGAGCACGGGCTGCCGGTCGTTTCGATGGCGGGGATCTGCTACATCATCGCCATCATCGCGGCCAACAACTACGAGAAAATCCTGTCGGTCGGCGTGGGGCTCTTCGCCGCGGCGATCCTTCACAACACCATCGGCTATCTGCTGGGCTACTGGGGCGCCCGGGCGGTCCGCATCAGCGAGAGCGACGCCCGCACCGTGGCGTTTGAAGTTGGGATGCAGAACGGCGGCATGGGTACCGCCCTAGCGATGGAGGTATTGAAAAGTTCCAGCGCCGCCCTAGGCCCGGCGATCTTCGGTACCTGGATGAATATTTCGGGGTCGACGCTCGCTTCGTGGTGGAAGGAACGCCCGCCGTCCGACGGCAGCGGGCCGGCCCAGGCCGTCTCGGCCTAGCCTGCCCAAACCGAGCCGTGACCGTCAGGGAGCGGTCCGGCACGAACCCTGACGCCTCGCAAGGGCTTCTAGGCA
>JAKZVK010000215.1:0-2674 GCA_047516085.1 Bryobacterales bacterium | reverse complement strand
TAAAGGTGCGCCGGTTCCTGACCTGCTTTTCGATACCCTAGTGGTTTAGATGGCTGAAGCGTCTCACAAGCTGGGTGTCGTGTATCTTGTCGGCGCGGGGCCAGGCGATCCGGAGTTAATCACGGCCCGAGGGCTGCGGCTCATCGAGTCGGCTGACGTCATCTTCTACGACCACTTGGCCCCGGTTAGCTTGCTCGATCACGCCCCCGAGAGGGCGAAGACCATCTACGTCGGCAAGAAGCGTGCCCGCCACGCTCGAACCCAGCAGGAGATCAACGAGATGTTGATCAGCGAAGCCCGTGCGGGCCGGCAGGTGGTGCGCCTCAAGGGCGGCGACCCCTACATCTTCGGCCGCGGTGGTGAGGAAGCCGAAGCGCTGCACGCAGCCGGCGTGCCTTTCGTCGTTGTCCCAGGTGTCACCTCCGCGGTCGGCGTCGCAGCCTACGCGGGCATTCCGCTCACGCACCGGAGCGAGACGTCGAGCCTCACCTTCGTCACCGGCCACGATGTCGACGCGATCGACTGGGCTCAACTCGGCACGCACGGAACGCTGGTGATCTTCATGGGCTTGACAACGTTCCCCCAGATCGCCCGCCGGCTGATCGCGGCCGGCCGGTCCCGGGTAACGCCGGCCGCTGCCGTTCGCTGGGGGACGCGCGGCGATCAAGTGACCGTCGAGGGCACGCTCGAAACCCTGCCGGGCAAGATCGAAGCGAGCGGCCTCAAGCCGCCGGCACTGCTTGTCGTCGGCGAGGTCGTCGCCCTGCGCCCGAAACTGAACTGGTTCGAGCACCTCCCCCTCTTCGGGCAACGAATCGTCGTGACGCGCCCCCGGGAGCAAGCCGCTTCGCTTTGCGCCAAGCTACGCGACTTGGGCGCGGATGTGGTCTCATTCCCGACTATCAAGACCCGCCCGCCCGAGGATTGGGCGCCGCTCGATCGGGCCATCGAGCAGCTCGAAACATACGATTGGGTGATCTTTACCAGCGCCAACGGTGTGCGCTACTTCATCGAAAGGCTCGATGCAAGCCCCGGGGACCTCCGAAGTCTGAACGCGAAGATCTGTGCGATTGGTCCGGCAACGGCCGAGTACTTGCAACAACTCCATCTCAAAGTCGACCGCGTGCCGGAGGAGTACGTCGCCGAAAGCCTGCTCGAAGCGTTGGGCGAGGAAGCTCTGGACGGTAAACGCATCCTGTTGCCACGGGCCAAGATCGCGCGAGACTTGATCCCGGCGGAGTTGACGAAGCGGGGAGCGCGCGTGGATGTGGTGGCGGCGTATGAGACCGTGATCCCTCCCGAGTCGGAGGCGCGCGCGCGCGACCTATTCGGCGGCGAGCGGAAGCCGGCGTGGGTGACGTTTACCAGTTCATCGACGGTCAACAACTTCGTGCGGTTGTGCTCGGCCGGCACGCTCGACGGCGTCCGCGTGGCCTCGATCGGCCCGGTCACGACACGGACCGCAACGGAACTAGGGATCAACGTGGATGTCGAGGCCGAGCAGTACACCGTGGAAGGGCTGGTCCACGGGATCGTCGAGGCTCGCGAGCCGGTGCCTATCTGACCGGGCCTGTCTGAAGAGAACTCATTGAGCGGAAAGGAATCATTCTGATGGCCGAGAAGTATCGAACCGAGAAAGACAGCATGGGCGAGGTGCAAGTCCCCGCCGACGCCCTCTACGCCGCGCAAACACAGCGCGCGGTCGACAATTTTCCGATTAGCGGGCTGCGGTTCCCGCGCACGTTCTTGCGCGCGTTGGGGATGGTCAAGGGCGCGGCCGCGGCGGTCAATCAAGAGTTGGGCTTGATGCAGCCCGACATGTCGCAAGCGATCCAGGCGGCCGCCAAAGAGGTCGAGGACGGTCAACACGACGCCCACTTCCCGCTCGATATCTTCCAGACCGGCTCCGGCACCAGCACCAACATGAACGCCAATGAGGTGATCGCGAACCTGGCGACCAGGAAGCTCGACGCCAAGGTCCACCCCAATGATCACGTCAACATGGGGCAGAGCAGCAACGATGTCATCCCGACGGCCATTCACGTCAGCGCCTACCTCGAAACCGCCGAGACGCTGCTGCCCGGCCTCGCACACCTCCGCGACACTCTCAACGCCAAGGCCGAGACCCTCGACCACGTCGTCAAGACCGGCCGCACGCACCTCATGGACGCCCTGCCGATTCGCTTCAGCCAAGAGCTGGGCGGCTGGAGCGGCCAGATCGACCAGGGCATCGCCCGCGTTCGCTCGGCGCTACCCCGCGTGTCGGCGCTGGCGCTGGGCGGCACCGCCATCGGCACCGGCGTCAACGCGCATCCGGAGTTCGGCGCGCGCGTGGCGAAGCGGCTCTCTGGGGTGACCGGCCTGCCCTTCCTCTCGAGCCGCAACTACTTCGTGAGCCTGTCGAGCCAGGATGCCATGGTCGAGTTGAGCGGGCAGATCAAGACCGTTGCCGTCTCGGTGACGAAGATCGCCAACGATCTGCGCTGGATGAACAGCGGGCCGCAGGCCGGCATCGGCGACTTGGCCCTGCCCTCGCTCCAGCCCGGCAGCAGCATCATGCCGGGCAAGGTGAATCCGGTGATCCCCGAAGCGGCCACGATGGTCTGCGCTCAGGTGATCGGCAACGACGCGACCATCACTATCGGCGGCAAGTCGGGCAACTTCCAGTTGAACG
>JAKZVK010000214.1:0-3179 GCA_047516085.1 Bryobacterales bacterium | reverse complement strand
GCGGCGGGCATCCAGCGCCCGGTCGTTACACCGCGTGGGCGCTGTCTCGCAGGCCCGCGCGCCAAGGTCGTCGTCCACGTAGCGGCATAGAGCACTCGCCTCGGATCTGTCACGCGTGACGCTCCGCGCCCGCCTCCTGGCCGCCGCGCTCGACCGGGCCGGCGAGTCTAGTCGTCGGTGCTCCTCGGCTTCCGGGAATGACGGCGGCCTCCTTGCTACCGGACCCCATGGTAGGCCGCGGCGGTCAGGAAGACGCGCAATTGGCACGGCGTGCGGGTGTCCTCACTTGTTTTCGACTGTGTATCCCAATCTCTCTCAACCAAATTGCTGATCTAACTTGCGCATCGCATCGTAAGCGCGGCTCGCGTAAGCGGTCAGCATGCCCAGAGACAGTCCCACGCTCCCTCCGTGCGCCAGGTGGTTTCTGTTGGCGGCTATGCTGTCCAGAGCGTCACGCTGTTCATCGGCCAAATCGTCATACCAACCGTTCGCCTTCACTGGATCAAACCCACTGAAGAAATCGCGGATGTTTCCGGATGACGGACTGCGAAAACGCTTCATGCGCGTTCGCACGAACCTTTGGATCTCGGGTGCTGAGCGGACGTCGGTATACGTGGACGCGCGCTCCTTGCATCGCTCCTGGACCAGGCTCGACACCAGGATGCAAAGGTACCGGGCAAGCTCGGCCCGCAGTTCCTCGTCGGTTGTTTGACTGGCGTGGTTAACCAACCGGTCGATCCGGCCCTGAAGCCGCTGACGCGCCCCGAACATGGCTCACGCCACCGACTGCAACGCGCTTGTGACCTTCTCGATCCGCGCACGCACCTTGTCGGGGTCCGTCGTGCCGACCGTATAGAAGTCCGCGAAGCGCTCGTCTTTCAAGACCGGGTAGAGCGCCACCTTGAGTGCGTTCAGATCGGTGACTGGCCCGTGCTGCAGTCTCCGTGCAACTCCAACCAGGATCGCATCCGTAACCGAGGCATTGAGCGCATGCTGGGGACGAAACGCCTCTCGGCCTACGGTGTGATTCACGAGCGCCATCGTCGGCTCCAGTACACCGTTCAACGTCTTTTCACCATAACGCTCGAGCTGTCGGTTCTCAGCCATGAACCTGTTCAGGAATACCTTCATCGGTCGCTTGTAAGAATCAAGTTTGTAGAACAGCGCAAAGAACCGCAGCAGTAACTCGCAGTCCTTCTGCCGCGCGCTCGGCTTTCCGAAGATCTCCCGCCAGTCCGGGTTCCCGTTTGCCGTGGCCAAGTAGTCATTGAAGGAGCCGTGGTAGACGCAGGCCCGGATTTCCTGTGGACTCAGTGCCTTACTGGTCGTGTTGAGACGTTCGAACACCATGTAGACGCTACTGTCATCGTTCCCGGGATCTTCCTGCTTGATGATGATCGCGTGAAGAATCGAGTCGTCTAGGCGACGGCGATCCTCGTCCTCGAGTGTCTTGTACGTCAGACCTTCGAACTCTTTCGTGACGCCGTGAAGTGTGAATTCCTTTCCATGAAGTAAGCCGTCGTAAAAGAAGAGCAGAGACTTCAGCCGTTGCTGGCCGTCGATCACAATCAGCTTTTGCGTATCGCTTTCCCTGGAGAGGAAGATGGCTGGCACGGGCAGCCCGAGCAGGAGCGATTCGATGAACCGCGATGCCTGGGGATGCGGCCACACGAATTCCCGCTGGAATTTCGGGACCGCGATATCTCCCCGCCGGAGTCGTTGTACCAAGCTATCGACAGGATAGTCCGCCCCATAGCTCGAGATCTGATACCTGATCTCGGTGGGAGCTGCCTCGTCTTCCGATGAAGCGTCGTCCCTGACGTCGTCGGGTTCTTCGTCTGCGCCCCGGACCAGCTCGTCGTCAGTTACATGAGGCCTCTCAGCCAATTTACCCCTTCCTTCCCTCGTCTCGCCACTCTCGTATTGTACGTTCCGGATTCCGCTTCTTCACTTGACATGCGTCCGGATCTCGTCGGCCCGCGATCTGCTGCGCGTGCTCGAGGGTTCCCCATATGCCGTGAGCCCCCGTCGCCCGGAACGTGTGGCAGCACGTCGTGGGCGAAAGCCGTGCCGCGGCCGACGGACCCTTGATCATCGCCAGAACCACCCGCCTCGTCAACGGCCGCCCCGTCAGCCTCTCCCGCGCCCGGTCCACGCTCTGGGACGTCGTGCCGCCGCCCCCGCTCTCGTGGAGCCTGAGCCACCCCCGGCTCCCCTGCCGGTAGTAGTCCCCCCGCCTCATCCCCAGGACCGCGCTCACCCGCGCGAAGCTGTAGATCATCACCGAGAGGAGCGCCGGGTCCCGGATCCCAGACGGAGGTCCGGGACCGCGCTCGTGGCGCTAACCGCGACATCTCCGACCTCCTCAAGCGGGCGCTTTGGCCAGCCGATGGTAGACAGCGTGGTTGTATGGCCTTTGACTCGCCGACCGCCGACCGCCGACCGCCGCGGGCGAAGGCGGCGGCGGGCGAAGGCGGCGGTTGCTGGTCGGCTGGCTCGGATTATCCGCTGACGGTGCTGCTGACGGCGACCCGCGGCAGCTCGACCAGCCCCATCCAAGTGGTCCACCCGCCCGGCGCCGACGGCGACCGTCGACCCGTCCCGCGGCGTCTTCCTCGACCACACATGGCGCATGCACCCGGACATCTGCGCGTTCACGACGGAGCAGTTCTACGAGGGGCGGCTCCGCGCCCGCCCGGAGCTCCGCCGGCCGACGGTGGTCGGGCCGGGGCCGCTGGCCGGGTACGGCCTGCGTTTCATTCTCGTGGCGCATGCCGGCAACACGAACGCCTCGGACGAGGAAGCCGAATGCGTTGCAGCACATTATCGGACGGCCAGCGTGGTCAGCAGGTGCACAAGAACTTGAACTGAATCTCGGTGTCGGGATCCCGTCGGCGGCGTCGGCGACTTGTCGCCCCATCCGAGGACGCTCACCTCGCTCCTCCGCATACCCGCCATGAAGAGGAGCTCCGCGATCACGGCGTCGAGGCGGCCGCACTCGAGGACCACCTCGTCGGACTCGACGCCGCGGCCGCCGCGCCGCGGCCGGTGGCTCGGTGGCTAGGACGGCGTCCAGGTCCGCCGCACCCGAACCAGCTCCAGGACACGCGGGCCGAAGTTGACGGACGACCGCTTATCAGACCCAGGGTGGCCTCGCGTTGGGAGGTATTACCTGGGCG
>JAKZVK010000213.1:0-5889 GCA_047516085.1 Bryobacterales bacterium | reverse complement strand
GGTTCAGCGCCGCAAGCGTAAGCTTGCGCTGAGGCGCTGCTGTGCCGACGGGGTTACTGAATGAGCAAGACGGTCGCGCAGGGTTTCAGGAGGCATCCGTGGTGACTCGAGGTTGCTCAACGCAGGCTCACGCCTGCGGCTCTGACGGGTTGGCCGGAGCTTCCTGTGGGTCTCGATGCATAGCAGCCACGGCGAGGGCTCATCTCGGACCGCTCCCTCGGTTCTCGGGTCCGCGATCGATATCGGCTGCTCGGTCGTTTGCCGTCCTGAGTCCCGACGAATCGAGACTCGGCACGGCTGGAGCCTTACGCCACACCAATAGGACGTGACCATGATCGGCCAAACCATCCCGCACTACGAAACCACCGAGAAGCTCGGTGAAGGCGTCTACAAGGCCGAGGACACCAAACTCGACCGCCCCGTCGCCGGCTAGAACGTCGCGGAAAGGGCCAATCCGCCGCCCCTCGCATGATTCTGTTATCCTGCTGTTTCCAGAGCGCCTGGCCGGGGGACTGGGTCGCTTAACGAGGAGGTTGCTCTTGGCAGGGTCGTCGCTCAAAATCACCGATTCCAGAACATCCAAAGAATACGAGGTCGAGATCACCAACCGCACGGTTCGGGCTCTCGATCTGCGCCCCATCAGGGAAGATCCCGAAGAGTTCGGGATGATGACCTACGATCCGGGCTACACGAATACTGCCTCTTGCACCAGCCGCATCACGTCCATCGACGGCGAGAAAGGCATTCTTCGCTACCGCGGCTACCCCATCGAGCAGCTCGCGGAGAACTGCACCTACACCGAGGTCGCCTACCTGTTGTTGCACGGCGACTTGCCGACGGCTTCGGAACTCTCCGGTTGGAACGACGAGATCAACCACCACACGATGGTCCACGAAAACATCAAGAAGTTCGTGGACGGCTTCCTCTACGATGCGCACCCGATGGGGATGCTCGTCAGCTCGGTGGCGGCGCTTTCGACCTTCTATCCCGACGCCAAGAATATCGAAAGCCGCTCCAACCGCCGCCTGCAGCAACTGCGGCTGATCGGCAAAATGCCGGCGCTGGCGGCATACGCCTTTCGTCACAGTCTGGGCCTGCCCTACGCCTATCCGGATAACGACCTGAGTTATACGGAGAATTTCATGAATATGCTTTGGAAGAGGACGGAGCTGCGATACAAGTCGAGCCCCGTACTCGCCAAGGCCCTGGACGTGCTGTTCATCCTGCACGCCGACCACGAGCAGAACTGCAGCACGTCCACCATGCGCACCGTGGCCAGCGCCAACTCCGACCCCTACGTGGCGACCTCGGCGGCGGCCGGCGCTCTCTACGGTCCGCTGCACGGCGGGGCGAACGAGGCCGTCTTGCAGATGCTCGACGAGATCGGCTCGATGGACAAGATCCCCGATTTCATCAAACGCGTCAAGGCGGGCGAGGTTCGTTTGATGGGGTTCGGGCACCGCGTGTACAAGAACTACGACCCGCGCGCCCGCATCATCGGGAACATCGCCGACGAGGTCTTCGAGGTCACCGGCAAAAGCCCCAAGATCGACCTGGCCAAGGAACTGGAGCGAATCGCGCTCGAGGACGACTACTTCGTCAAGCGCAAGCTGTACCCCAACGTCGACTTCTACTCCGGGATCATCTACGAAGCGATGGGCTTCCGTCCCGAGATGTTCACGGTCTTGTTCGCAATTCCGCGCACGTCGGGCTGGCTGGCGCACTGGGAGGAGTTGATGGACGATCCCGATCGCCGCATCTCCCGCCCGCGGCAGGTCTACCTGGGCCCCGAAGAGAAGAGCTTCGTCCCAATCGGCGACCGTCTCGGCCAAGCCCGAAGGGAACGGAAGTAACAGGCTCGGCGGGGCGGCTCTCCAGTATCGCCGACAAAGCCCATAGCACCGTATCCTCGGCTGTCCGCTCGACCTCGCGGGCGTGTCCCGAGCAGATGCGCCAGGGACACCTGATGCGGGTGCCGCGCAAGAATGCTGCCAACGCTTGTGATCAGCCGTCCATGTCGGGGGCGTACACGCCCGCATGACCGCGATTGCAGGGGAAGGCGTTCGAGGGCTTGAATCGACAGGCCGACGCGGTACAGCTCGTCGTCCTGACTGCGGCAGTGAACCACGCGCGCGTCGACCTTCAGGGCAACACAGGACACGGTGCTGTGGAGTTCAACGTCGATCGAGACATCGGAGCCGATGACGAGCGGCGTGAATACCTTGAGCACGAGGCCCGTGTCGCTGATATCAATCAGTTCGGAGCCTGCGCCCAGGTGGCCAACGAAGCCGTGCCCTGCATAGCCGATACCGTGGCTGAGTGCACTGCGGCTGCTCGGCGTCAAGCGGAGGTTCTCCGCATGGTAGGCGGTCGTGCGTGTGGCGATGCGCCGCTCGGCCGGCACCAGGGGGGGCTCAGAGCGGCCCCGGTTTCCCTGCCAGGGGGGCTTACGGGAGACAGAGAGGCCAAAACATTTTTGGCCATGATTGTTTTATTATCTCTCCGCGCCGGTAGTGATTGCAAGGGCGCTCGAAGCTTTTCACAGAGCGGTGTGACAGGCGCGACAGGCTCCGGTTTCCTGCCAGATCACCGTGGTGCGTCAAGAGTGATACAGCGGTAAGATGGACTTCGACCAGCGCTCTTGCGGGTCACAGGAGAATCACAGCCATGCCGAAATCCGCCACTCTCCCCCGCACCGTTTCCTCTACACAGAAATCCCAGCAGTACTTCGAGCGCGCCTCCCGCGTACTGGCCGGGAAGGTGGGGCATGACCTGCGGCATATTGAGCCGCTGCCCCTCTACATCGAGCGCGGGCTGGGAAGCCGCAAGTGGGACGTCGACGGCAAGGAGTACATCGACTTCCTGATGGGGAACGGCGCGTTGCTCCTGGGTCACGCCCCCCCGGAAGTAATCGAGGCGATCCGGGAGGCGGTCGTCTACGGGACCCATTTCGGCAGCGACCATCCGCTACATATCCAGTGGGCCGAGTTGGTGCAGAAGCTCGTGCCCTCAGCCGAACGTGTCCGCTTCGTCAACTCCGGGACCGAGGCGAATCTCTTGGCTCTCCGTGTCGCTCGCGCCTTCACAAGACGCAACAAGATCCTACGCTTCGAAGGTCACTTTCATGGTTGGCATGACGATGTCGTGCACGGCTTCCATCCGCCCTTTGCAGCCGACGGGTCGCTGGGAGTGCCCCCGCAGGTGCGCGACAACATGGTAGCGATTCCCGCGGGCGACCTGAACCTGGTTGAGGAGGCCCTGTCGAAAGACCCCAACGTGGCCGCGGCGATCATCGAACCCTCGGGAGCCTCCTGGGGCCGCGTGCCGCTCGATCCGGACTTCTTGCGCGGTCTGAGGGAGATCACCGCACGCCGGGGAGTGGTTCTGATCTTCGACGAGGTGGTCACCGGATTCCGCTTTAGTCCCGGCGGCGCCCAACAACTCTATGGCATCAAGCCGGACCTGTCGAGCTTTGCCAAGATCCTCGCCGGCGGCATGCCCGGGGGCGCAGTCGTCGGCCGCGCCGACATCGCCGAAATCTTTGACATGACGGGTGAGCCCCGCCACGACCGCTACGAACGCGTCACGCATCTCGGGACGTTCAACGCAGCCCCGCTCTCCGCTGCCGCTGGCATCGCTGTCCTTACCAAAGTGGCTACCGGCGAGCCCACCTCGCGTGCGAACACCATGGCGGAGCGGCTACGAACCTCTTGGGACGCTGTCATCGAGCGATACGGTGTTGCGGGTTATGTTTACGGCCCTTCGTCGACGTTCCATGTGTACTTCGAAACCGACCCCGATCGTATTCGCAAGGCCTCGAGCCGTCAGGACTTTGTCACCGGCGACGCACTGCGCATCAAGACCATGCCACCGGCGCTCATCATCGAATACCAGAAGCAGCTCCGCGCCCGAGGCATCGATGTGATGAGCTACACCGGCGGCTGCGTCTCAGCCGCTCACACGGACCGCGACATCGACGAGGCGACGGCTGCGTTCGAAGCAACGTTGACAGCGTTGTTGGACCAGGATCTGGTCAAGAGACTCTAAGCCACGCCCGACGGGAGGCCCCATTCATGAAGCTGATCTGCTCACTCCTTCTGCCACTAGCGCTGTGGGCGGCCGACCCGCCGGCCCCCGTCGTCGGTCTCGGCGGCATCGTCCCACGAAACGAACACCTTCAACCCCAAGAAGACGACCGTCGAAGACTTCGAGAAGGGCCTGCGTGGCGCCAAGGGAATCCTGCGCGGCCAAGAGATATTCGACGAGTACACCGACGCCAACAACACCACGGCCGGCCACATCGCCGGCGCCAAGCAGCACGGCTTGCGGCTTCACCCCACTCTGATCGCCGGACCGCAGACCATCGGCATCGTCACCAAGCAGGCCTTCGACATCCTCACGCAGGAGCTGATTGAACGCCTCGGAGCCGCACCGAAGCTCGACGGCATCTTGCTCTACCTGCACGGGACGATGGTCGCGGAAGGCCACCCCCACGCCGACGCGGAAGTCGTGCGGCGGGTTCGCAAGGTCTTCGGCGACGACATCCCAATCGTGGTCACCTCTGACTTCCACGCCAACGTCTCCGAGGAGATCGTCGAGCTAGCGACCGCCGTCGTCACCTACAAAGAGAATCCTCACCTCGACGCGAAAGAGCGCGGCATCCAGTCGGCCCGCATCCTCGCCGACACGATCCGCGGTAAGGTCAAGCCGGTGTCGGCGATCGAGAAGCCCGAGCTGTTCTACAACATCATTTTCCAGAACACCAACCGTGAACCCCTCAAGCCCATCACCGACGAGAGCCGGCGGCTCGAGAAGAACCCGAAGATCCTGGCCGCGAGCGTCTCGGCCGGCTACCAGTGGTCCGACATTCCGGCGATGGGGCCGAGCGTCGTGGTCGTGACCGACAACGACCCCGAGTTGGCGCGGCGGGAGGCGAAGCGCCTAGCGGACATGCTGATGGCGGTCGAGGACCAGCTCGTGCTCGACCTGCCGAGCCCGGCCGAGGCCGTCAAGGCCGCGATGGCCGGCGGCGAGTTCCCGGTCACGCTGATGGATACAGGCGACAACATCGGCGGCGGCTCCTCAGGCGACAGCACCTTTATCCTCGCCGAGCTGCTCAAACAGAAAGCCAACGGATGGGTCGTGGTGATCTCCGACGCGGAGGCCAACGAGGCGGCGTTCGCCGCCGGCGTGAATGGCGCGTTCGACCAGCTCGTGGGCGGCAAAACCGACACCTTCCACGGCAAGCCGGTGCGCATGCGCGGCCGAGTGAAGTCACTCCATGACGGACGCTTCGTTGAGCCCGAGGTGCGCCACGGCGGCGGCCGCTACTGGGACATGGGCCCGACCGCGGTCATCGAGGCCGAGGGTTCCACGCGCGATCTGCCGAACGTCCTACTGCTCACCAAGAAGCGCGTCATTCCGTTCAGCCTGCACCAGTTGATTAGCTGCGGCGTCTACCCTCGCAGACAGAAGATCCTGGTGGCGAAGGGTACCATCGCTCCTCGCGCCGCCTACGAGCCGGTCTCAGCCAAAGTGATAGCCGTCGACAGCGCCGGCGTCACCGCCGTCAACCCGAAGCACTTCGACTTCAAGCACGCCCGGCGGTCGTTGGTCGGTGGGAAATGATTAAGGGTAGGTTGTTTCCTAACGCGAAGAAAGAAGCTCGACCATCTCGGCGGCCTTCGTGCGGCCACCGTGGGTCTTGCTGACGTTGGCGAAGAACACCTTCCTTGCCTTGTCGATCAGGAAGGTCGAGGGGTAGGCGGTCTCGCGCGGGGCGTCCCAACGCAGGCCGTAGAGGTTGGTGAATTTGTACCCGGGATCCAACAGCACATCGAAGTTTTCGGGCAGCGTTTTGCCTTCGATGAACTCGTTGGCGCGCCCTTG
>JAKZVK010000212.1:0-3855 GCA_047516085.1 Bryobacterales bacterium | reverse complement strand
TACTTCGAGCGCTCGCACGCCGACGTGTTCTTCAGCCGCATTCTGCACGGCTACCGTCTCAACAAGAAGACCTACTACCCGCGCCTCGAGGTCGCCTCGATGTACCTCGACCAGACGCCGCCCAACGACATGGGCCACGACCTCGCCGAGGAGTACGGCTTCCAGGTCTATCCGACTATCGCCGAGGCGCTGCGCCGCGGCGGCGACAAGCTGGCCGTTGACGGCGTCGCGCTCGTCGGCGAGCACGGGGAGTACCCATTCGACGAAAAAGGCCGGCACCTCTACCCGCGCTACGAACTCTTCATGCAGGTCATCGACACCATGAAGCAAGACGGCCGCACCTGCCCCATCTTCGTCGACAAGCACCTCTCCTACAACTGGATGAAGGCGCGGGAGATGTACGACACGGCCAAAGCCATGGACATCCCGCTGATGGCCGGCTCCACCGTATCGCTTGGCTGGCGCGTGCCTCCTCTCGAACTCGACGGTACGGCCGCACTCGACGAAGCGCTCGTGGTCGGCTTCGGGGTGACCGACGACTACGGCTTCCATGCTCTCGAGGCGCTGCAAGCGATCGTCGAACGCCGCAAGGGCGGGGAGAGCGGCGTCGAGTCGGTCCAGGGCTTCCGCGGCGCGAAAGTCTGGGAACTGGCTGACCAAGGTGTCTGGTCGCGCGACCTGTTTGACGAAGCGCTCAAGCGAACGTCCTCACGGGTCGAAGGCCGTCCCGAAGACCTGGTGAAGGAGCCGGTCCTATTTCTGTTCACTTACCGCGACGGGCTCAAGGGCAGCATCCTGATCTGTAACGGCCTCTTGCGAAGCTGGGTCTTCGCCGGCCGCGAGAAAGGTTCGAACAAGATCCTCTCAACCGAGTGTCGCATCCAGTTCCACCTTCACGGACATTGGGGATTCATGGCGCGCAACTTCGAGAACCTGGTTGCGGACGGCGTCCTGCCGAACCCGGTCGAGCGAACGCTGCTGACCACCGGCATCCTCGCCTTCGCGATCGACTCGCTCCACGACGGCTACCGCGAGATCCCGACGCCCGACCTAGCCATCCGTTATCAGGCCTAATTGCCGGGATGGAACCAACCACCGAGCCGGTTGCCTAGCCGTGCTACCGCCATTTGACGGCCAGCTTGGCCGGCTGTGGAGGTGGGTCCGCGCCGATCGTACGCATGGTGAAGTCCGCACCGTCCGACGTGAACACGGCGTCGAGCCAGCCGATGGGAATGCCGTCCGCGAGAGGGATACCCACCGCGGGAAGCTGGATGTCGTGAATCCCCTCGACGACCTCATGCTTGAACAGGTGCCAGTGCCCGTGGACGATCGCCTTGACCTGCCAGAACGGCACGACCAGTTTCACGAGCTGCTCGGCGTCGAACAGGCTCTTGTCGTTGTCATCGAGAGCGTGGTGCATCGCGAGGATCGTGGGGACCGGCGGCGTCCCCTCTAGCAACCGCCGCAGCCAGGCTCGCTGCTCGAAGCCCAGCAACCCGCCGACCACGCCGCCGCGGAACTGCGAGTCGAGGATCACGAAGCGCACCGGCGGGTGCTCGACGACGACGATCGACTTGGGCGTAGCGCCGTCGCCGCCTGCGTGTGACGGAGGGGACGCCTGCGGAGGGAAGGCCGCCAGGAAGTTTTCGCGTTCATCGTGGTTGCCGAGTGTGAGGCACACCGGGAGCCGCGCGGCCAGCGGCCCGATCAGGCTTGCGGCTTGTACGTAGTCCTCGGGCAAGCCGTGCCGCCAGGCCACGTCGCCGAGGATCATCGCCGCCTCGGGTGCGGTTTCCGGGGACGACACGGCCTCAAGGACCTGCTCCACGGCTACGCGCAGGTTCTCGACCGGGTAGTCCGGCGGACGCCCCTCGGCCGGGTCCGCCGGCACGTGCGGGTCAGCCAGCAACGCCCAGCGCACGGACGCCGTCTCGGGCCGCGGCATGGTGAGCCGCGTAATCAAGCCGGCGGGCTCGGTCGTGTGTTCGACGGCGAAAGGGTTCGTGGATGGTGTTAGGACGGGGATGGCGCTCTCCGGGAATGGCCTTCGGTACGGGCCTCAAGCAAGACGCCCGGCAACAGCGGCGGGCTGGGCAGTTCGTTGAGGTTCCATGGTAGCGCTTCGGCGGTGGCGCTTCCCTTACCCTCCCGGCCGGCAAGTGATGGCCCCGGCGCTTACGATGGGCAGCGTCACAAAGCGGGCAGACCTTTGACCGTCTCTTCGCGGTCGCCGGCCGCGTAGCGGATGACGTCGATCACATCAATCACGAGCGAGATCGCATTGAGGCCGATCAACACGCGGACCCACACGCCGAACGCATCGTCCGCCGGGATCTGATCGAGGCGGCTCCACAGCCAAATGATTAGGGGAACCCAGGAGATGTGACCGGCGCCAAGCAGGCGCGTGTAGCCCGTCAGCCCGGTCAAAATCACCATCATCGCGAACGCCGCCCCCAACGCGGCGAGGACAATCTGCGCCTCCACGCGGGCCAGAAAGAACAGAGGTGCCGCCAGGTTCGCCGCCAGCAGTAGGATCATCCACACGCGTACATACAGCGGCGATCTCAGCAGGCCCAGGTTGAACTTCATAAAGCTGTTCATGGTTGTTCCTCCCCATGGTTCTGATTCCTCGTTGGGCGACGCTCGTACGTCCGACAATGGAGGGGCACGGCATGCCGTGCCCGGCGGCTTGAATGGACCACTTGACGCGAACACGGGCACAGCATGCTGTGCCCCTACTTTTCCGCTCGCCGGTTCCATTGGGATGCCAAGTCCGCAGCCGTTGGCTTAATTCGCCCACGGTAGCAGAACGACGGAAAGCTCGTTGGCTGGCAGGATTTGGCAGGATTTAGCGCGGTTTTCGAGGAGATCCTAAAGATTCTTTATGTTCTTCACTCATGGGTCACCTCGCACGGCACCGGTGCGGATCGGTGACTGGAGTGGGCAATCGGGCGGGGTCCCTCACCTTCGGTGGGGCCCAGCGCCGAGGCACGGTCCTGTGCCGAGGCACGGTCCTGTGCCGAAGGCGCGGCACTCCACCCGATGCCCGACCGGCGGCTACAAATCCCCGCCGGCTTCTTTCGCCTCCAGTGTAAGGCTCGATGGTGGGGCGGCTGGGTAGCTGGAGAGGTAAATGGTTGAAAGGATGGGGGAAATGTTTTTCGGAAATCTGTGACTCAGCGGGTCGCGAGGTGTATCGGCAGGGTTTGCCCCTCCTTGAGAAGTAGTAGCCTGTCGCCGACTTCTCGGACCGCTCCCTCACGGTCACGGCTCGGTTTTTTCAAAAAAAAGAGGGCCCTCTGGCTCCCGTCTCGGTCAACCTCAGCGGCCTGCCCTAGATAGGAGCGAAAGAGCAGGCTTGAACGGACGGTCCTCTCCTGTGGGTAAACCCGCTGGTCAAACCCGCGGATCTCAAAACCGAGATCCGCGCTACGGGTTACGCCCGTCAGGAGCTGCCGTTCGCGGAGGAAAATCGCTTTACATATGTTCGGAGAGCAACATCGAAACTGCCTGGCCAGGAAACGGTCGTGTTGGTCCGGCGATCTGTCCGCACCGCTCGTTTCCGCTATCAGGCTAGCAGAGGTAGATCATGGCCGTGGGGTTGGCGGAGGGGCAAGTTGTTGAAAGAAAGGGGAATAAAGTTCTGGAAAATCTGTGACTCCGCGAGTCGCGCACCGGAGTTCGGGCTTTGTCCCCACCGGGTTCAGGATCGTTTGCTCCTGTCAAACCTGAGGTCATTTACTTTGAGGCGGATGTGGGCGTCCTCGCCAACGGTGTAATCGAGGCTGTCCCGGTTGTGCCCGGTTGTGCTCCGGTTGTGCTCCGGTTGTGCTCCGGTTGTGCTCGGTTGTGCTC
>JAKZVK010000211.1:0-6604 GCA_047516085.1 Bryobacterales bacterium | reverse complement strand
CTCAAACAGTCCGGCATGGAATGGTCTTTGCGAGGAGCCAACGCCATCATTGCTCTTCGCTGTGTCCGCAAATCCAACCGCTTTGAAGACTACTGGGAATCCCGCGCCAGCTGATTACCCCCTCTTATGTCGCAGGCCCGTCGCCCGGAAGCTCACCGTGATCGCCTGGCTCTGGGCGCGTACGGTGAAGAGCCCGAACCCTGCCTTCGCGCAAGTGGACGTGCCCCTCGCCTCGACCTTCATGCTCTCCACCAAGGTGGGCAAGGAGGCGTATGTCGAGCCAGCAATCGAGAACGGAGGCTACCGATTCACGGTGAAGGTGGGGAAGCCGAAGGATGCTGAGGGGGCGAAGAACGGCACCAAGCTCTCGCGCGGAGCGAACTTCAAGTGCCTGATGTCGGGGACGCCGATCACGTCTGACCACATCTACGGCGAGGCCAAAGCCGTGCGCATGGGCGCGCGGCTCATGGCCATCGTCGCGGAGGGTGATCGCGGGCGCGTCTATCTCGCGCCGACGCCCAAGCACGAGGCGGTGGCGCTCAAGGCGAAGCCGGAGTGGAAGCCCGAGGTGGCAATGCCCGAGAACCCGCGCTGGTTTTCGCCGCCGCTCTATGGCCTCAAGACCTACGGCGACCTCTTCACCCCCCGCCAGCTCGTGGCTCTGACGACCTTCTCCGACCTGGTCCAAGAAGCGCGCGAGCGGGTAAAGCTCAACGGCCTCGCCGCCGGCCTGCTCGACGACGGCAAGCTCCTGCGAGACGGCGGCACCGGCGCTGCGGCCTACGCCGATGCCGTGGGCGTGTATCTCGGCATCTGCGTAAGCAGGCAAGTGAACAGAACGGCGACTCTCAACTTCTGGGACCAGAAGGGGGAGAACGTGCAGCAAGTATTTGCTCGGCAAGCATTACCAATGACATGGGACTTTGTGGAAGGGAATCCACTGAGCAGATCGACCGGCAACTTCGTCGGCCAGGTTGGGTACCTAACGCGCGTGGTGGAGGCGACACTTCCTGCATCGCCGAGCGGTTGTGTTCAACAGCAAGATGCCCAGAATCAAGATGTCACGCGCCACAAGGTTGTTTCCACGGACCCTCCGTACTACGACAACATCGGCTATGCCGACCTGTCAGACTTCTTCTACGTCTGGCTACGCCGTTCGCTGAAGCCTGTTTTCCCCGATCTCTTCGCCACGCTCGCCGTGCCCAAGGCCGAGGAACTGGTCGCCACGCCCTATCGCCACGGCAGCAAGGAGAAAGCGGAGACGTTCTTCCTCGATGGCATGACCCGGGCAATGCACCGCCTCGGCGAGCAGACGCATCCGGCCTTTCCGGTCACGATCTACTACGCTTTCAAGCAGTCGGAGAGCGAGACCGATGCCGGCACCGCGAGCACCGGCTGGGAAACCTTCCTTGATGCCGTGATCCGCGCGGGCTTCGCCACGAGCGGCACATGGCCGATGCGCACGGAATACACCGGCAATCTCAAGAAGAACGTGGCCGCCCTTGCCTCCAGCATTATTCTCGTCTGCCGCCCGCGTGCTGTCGATGCGCCTGACGCAACGCGCCGCGAGTTCGTCACCGCGCTCAAAGCCGAGCTACCGCAGGCGCTCGCTCACCTCCAGCGCGGCAACATCGCGCCGGTGGACCTTGCGCAGGCGGCCATCGGCCCGGGCATGGCGGTCTACACCCGCTATGCCAAGGTGCTCGACGCCGAGGGCAAGCCACTCACCGTGCGCGAGGCGCTCGCGCTCATCAACCAGACCCTCGACGAGGCGCTGGCCGAGCAGGAGGGCGACTTCGACGCTGATAGCCGCTGGGCTCTCGTCTGGTTCGAGCGGTCGGGCTTCGACGAGGGCGAGTACGGCGTGGCTGAGCAGCTCTCCAAGTCCAAGAACACGAGTGTCGCCGGCATGGTCGAGGCCGGCATCCTGGAATCGAGGCGCGGCAAGGTGCGGCTGCTCCGGCCCGAGGAGTTGCCCGCCGACTGGGATCCGGCCAGCGACCCGCGCCTCACCGCCTGGGAGATCGTCCACGAGCTGATACGCGCGCTCGCCAGCGGCGGCGAAGATGAGGCGGCCGGGCTCGTTGCCAAGCTCGGCGCCAAGGCCGAGATCGCCCGCGAGCTGGCCTACCGTCTCTACACCCTGTGCGAGCGCAAGAAGCGCGCGGCCGAGGCGCTCGCGTATAACGGCCTCGCGCAGAGTTGGCCCGAGATCTCTCGTCTCGCGCGCGAAGACGGCAAACCCAGAGCCGAGCAAGCGACGCTGTTCGGGGAGACCGAGGAGTAAGCCATGGCCATCACCAACCAGGATCGTGTCGGCAAAGCGATGGAACTGCTCCGGGCGGGGCTGGCGCCCTTCGTTGAGCGCGAGTTCAAGAGCCAGCACCAGGCGCAGTCGGTCGAGGCGGCACGCCGTTACTTCGGCGACGACCGGACGGTCGGCAAGAAGGCGATCGCCGAGTGGGACGTAGCGGCGCTGCTGAAGCTTATGTGGGAGGCGTGGAACGCCGTCTTCGGCAGGACGCTCGGTCGCGCCGAGCGGTCGCTGGTGCAGGAGCTGCGCGACTGCCGCAACAAGTGGGCGCACCAGGAGCCTTTCTCGAGCGACGACGCCGATCGCGCGCTCGACTCCATGGCGCGTCTCCTCACCGCGGTCTCGGCACCACAGGCGGACGAGGTCGGCAAGATGAAGATGGAGCTGCGCCGGCTCACCTTCGACGAACAGGTGCGCAGCGAGAAGCGCAAGGCCGGCGGCTCGCTGATCGAGGCCTCCGCCACCGGCACACTCAAGCCCTGGCGCGAGATCGTCACGCCCCACGCTGACGTGGCGAGCGGGGGCTACCAGCAGGCCGAGTTCGCGGCCGACCTTTGGCAGGTACACCTGGGCGAGGGCTCGGACGAGTACAAGAACCCGAAGGAATTCTTCCGCCGCACCTACCTTACCGAAAGCCTGAAGCGCCTCCTCGTGGGCGGCGTGCAGCGCATTTCGGGCAAGGGTGGCGACCCGGTCGTGCAGCTCCAGACCAACTTCGGCGGCGGCAAGACCCACTCGATGCTGGCGCTCTACCACCTGTTCTCCGGGGCCAACCCGGGCGAGCTAGCAGGCGTGGACACCGTGCTGGCCGCGGCGGGCGTGAAGAGTCTGTCCAGGGCGAAGTGCGTGGTGCTGGTGGGGAACAAGATCTCACCCGGGAATCCCGTCACGAAGCTGGACGGTACGGTGGTGCGCACGCTGTGGGGCGAGCTGGCCTGGCAGCTCGGGGGCAAGGAGGCCTTCGCGCGCATCAAGGAAGACGACGAGAAGGCCACCAACCCGGGCGACGTGCTGCGCGAGCTGTTCAAGGAGTACGGGCCATGTCTGATCCTGATCGACGAGTGGGTGGCCTACGCACGCCAGCTCCACGATCAGAGCGACCTTCCGGCCGGCGGCTTCGAGACCCAGTTTACCTTCGCCCAGGCGCTGACCGAGTCGGCGAAACTCGCGGGCAACTGCCTGCTCGTGATCTCGCTGCCCGCCTCGGACACCCAAGGCTCGCCGCACTCGCAGGCCGACGACGCGGAAGTGGGTGGCATCCGTGGGCGCGAGGCACTCGAACGGCTTCGCAACGTCGTCGGGCGGGTGGAGTCATCGTGGCGGCCGGCGACCGCCGAGGAGGGCTTCGAGATCGTGCGGCGGCGCCTGTTCGAGCCGATCCCGGGCAACCAGTACAAGCAGCGCGACGTGACCGCACGCGCCTTCGCCGACCTCTATCGGGCGCAAAGCGCCGAGTTTCCGCCCGAGTGCAAGGGTGGCGACTACGAGAAGCGCATCCAGGCCGCGTACCCGATCCACCCGGAGATCTTCGACCGGCTCTACACCGACTGGTCCACGCTGCTGAAGTTCCAGCGCACTCGGGGCGTGCTGCGCCTGATGGCGGCGGTGATCCACAGCCTGTGGGAGAAGGGAGACCGCAATCCGCTGATCCTGCCGTCCACGGTGCCGATCGACGATCCGCGCGTGCAGTCCGAGCTGACGCGCTACCTCTCGGACAACTGGGCGCCCATCATTGAGAAGGACGTGGACGGTCCGAACTCGCTGCCGCTCAAGATCGACGCCGAGCAGCCCAACCTCGGCAAGCTGCACGCGACGCGGCGGGTGGCACGGACCATTTACCTCGGCTCCGCGCCCACGGCAGCAGCGGCGCACCGCGGGCTGGAGGACCGGCGCGTCAAGCTCGGCTGCGTGATGCCGGGCGAGTCGCCGGCAGTGTTTGGCGATGCGCTGCGTCGGCTGGCGGCGGCGGCCACCTATCTCTACCAGGACGGGCCGCGGTTCTGGTACGCCACCCAGCCTACAGTCACAAAGCTCGCTGAAGACCGGGCTGAACAGCTCAAGCGCGATCCCGACAAAGTGGCTCAGGAGCTGGACGAGCGTCTGCGCGCCGACCTGCTTAGGACCGGCGACTTCTCCCGCATCCACCCGCTACCCCGTTCGGGTGCCGACGTGCCAGATGACCTCGACGCGCGGCTAGTTGTACTACCGGCGGAGCATCCGTACACGAAGGAGCCCGGCAGCGCGGCCGAGACGGCGGCACGGGCGATCCTCGAGTCGCGCGGGAACACGCCGCGCCTCTACCGCAACACGCTGGCCTTCCTCGCCGCCGACAGGGTCCGCCTGCAGGACCTCGACGAGGCAGTGCGCAGGTTCCTGGCGTGGAAGTCGATCCTGGACGAGAAGGAGACGCTCAACCTCGATCCGCACCAGGTGCGGCAGGCCGAGACGCAGAGGCAGGCAGCCGATGGCGCGGTGACTGCGCGTCTGCCCGAGACGTACCAGTGGCTGTTGGTGCCGGAGCAGGCGAGCCCGCAGGCGGCGATCAGCTGGCAGGCGATCCGCCTGTCTGCCGGCGAGGCGCTTGCCGCGCGAGCGAGCAAGAGGCTCCGGAGCGATGAGCTGCTGGTGCTCTCGCTCGGCTCGACCATCCTCCGGAAACACCTCGATGAGGTGCCGCTGTGGCGAGGTGAGCACGTCGCGGTGAAGCAGCTCGTGGAGGACTTCGCGTGCTACCTCTACCTACCCCGGCTCGCCGGCCCCGAGGTGCTCGTAAAGGCCATCCGCGACGGCGTGGCACTGCTCACGTGGCAGTTGGACACGTTCGCCTACGCTGAGAGCCATGACGAAGGAGCGGAACGCTATCGGGGACTGTGCGGCGGGCAGGTGGTGTCTCTCTCGCCCGAGAGCTCAGGGGTGTTGGTCAAGCCGGACGTGGCCCGGCGACAGATGGACGCCGAGGCGCCAGCTGCAGCTGCAGCGAACACGGCGGGTGGAGAGACCAGCGCGGGAACCGCGGCCACCCGGTCGGGCGGGACTTCTTCCGGGGCCATCGGCTCGGGGGAGGTTGCAGCCGTGCCTGCGAACCCACCTCCGCGGCGGTTCCACGGCACTGTCCAGCTCGATCCCGCGCGCGTCGGCCGCGACGCCAGCCTCATCGCCGACGAGGTGATCGCGCATCTGGCCGGCCAAGTGGGCGCGGAAGTCACGGTCACCCTCGAGGTCGAAGCCAACCTCCCGGGCGGAGCCTCCGATCAGATCGTCCGCACCGTGACCGAGAACAGCCGGACACTAAAGTTCACGACCCACGGCTTCGAGAGTGAGTAGCCGATTTAAGCTCCAGTTCGATTGGCGTAGCCCGCAAAAGTACCGAGGGCGGTGAGAGGCAATCTTGGGCCACCCAGCGGCACGAACATCTTGAGTTTTCGTGAATTGTTCCGTTTCCAGTCAAGAATGAGCGCCCTGTCTGGTCTGAATCGATTTGCTGGGTCGCGGGAATGCCAGAAAGAGGGGGAGTGGTGGACCCTGGAACAGTTCAAGAAGATCCACGAGATCTACCTCAAGAAGGGGGACCGGCTAAGGAAGGGGTAAAACAGGGTAACGTTCGTATAAATGCGAACGTTGACACAAATTTACCCGACCTGGCCGAGCTGATTGACTGGAGGCTGAGCCAAGAGCAGCCGATCCTGCGTGTGCCCTTCGGCAGCTCCGATTGAGACAAGCCTTAGAAACCAGGCCCCAGTGAAGCGCACATCGCAACCGATGCCCCTTCCGACCACAAGGAGCTTTGGGGGGGTAGGTGGGGCCGCTATCAGCTGGCTCCCAAGACCCAAGGACACCACCTTACCTTACAGCTTCCACAAACTCATCTGGGCGCGAAGGGGGGGTATTTTTGTGATGTGCGTGCTGTGGGAGAGCGCTGAGAAAAACGGGCTGATGTACGGTTTCACCGACAACTACATCGAGGCTACGACGAGGCGCGCGTCGGCACGACTGAGGCCGTGCGGCTCGGCGCTTTTGCGGAGGATGCGACGATCACGGCGGAAGACAAGGCGTTCATGTCGATCCCGTAGAAGACGCCTGCGAGGCGGTTAGACGCTGAACCCCTGCCGAGAAACTGGATACATTCGGTTAAGTTTTAAGTATATTCGAAGTAACTACTCAGGTAGCACCACCATGATGCTGCCTGCGAATCAAGAGTAGCTTACCCCCCCCGAAAGCAACAGAAAAACACCGAGTTTTTTCGCTGGACTCGGACGGGGTTCGTGGGGTATGGTGTGAACCATGGCAGGC
>JAKZVK010000210.1:0-5944 GCA_047516085.1 Bryobacterales bacterium | reverse complement strand
CCACTATGCCGTGTGTCGCTGGGCCCTGCGTCTCGCCGGTCGACCGCTTAGTAAGCCCCATACCTTCAACACTTTCGCCTTTTCTGGGCCAACAGCAGGCGAACGCAAGTGGAAACGATGTCATGGAACTCTACAGCATGCCGTGCCCCTACATTTCGCCGACGCCACTCTCGACCTTTTAGTCGACCTCTTCGTTGGCGCGGCGCAGCAAGGCCCGCATGTAAGCGATGCAGTACGCCGTGCCGGCGCGGCGGATGCCTTCGTCACCCGCCAGTGCAGGAACGTGGTCGGGAACCACCGTCCCGCTGTAGCGAACTTCGCGCAGGGCCTTCATCACTTGATACATGTCCAGATAGCCTTCGTCGGGGAAGGTCTCGACAAAATTGGGGAGCGGCGAGGTGACGCCCCGAAAGTGGATGCCGAGGATCTTCCCGCGGCCGCCGAAGTCGCGGATCATCTCAAACACGTCCTTGCCCATCTTGTCGCCGCCTTCGGACCACGTTCCGACGCAAAAAGTCAGGCCCCAATGGGGACTGCCTTTGCCTTCGATAGACTCGGAGATCTGCTCGGCGCGGCGGTAGCCGTCGTAATGCACCAGCACCTTCGCCACGCCGTTCATCATGGCCAGGGGCGGGTCGTCGGGATGGAGCGCCAGTTTGACGCCTGCCTCTTTGGCAACCGGTAGAACGGCCTTCATGAAATAGGTGTAGCTGGCCCAGATATCGTCCGCCGAGTACTCGCGCTCGAACTTCTGCTTCTCGACCTTGTTGCGGAAGTCGGCCAGCCGGAACTCGCGGGCCCGGTAACCGCGTGCGGTGGTGATGTGGGCCGTGGTGTACGTGTTCGCCGGATGGAAGTCGTAGCACGACACACCGATCCCCAGCTTGCCGAGGTCGCGCAGAAAGGTGTTGTAGGCTTCGATGTGCTTGTCGCGGCCGGGGCGGCCGAGTTGCACGTCCAACTCGCGGTAGGCGTAGTGGACCGCGGAGAAGATCTTGATGCCGTACGACTCGTACCGTTTCTGCGTGCGGGCGATGAAGTCGAAATCGACCGGAGGCCGGAAGTTCACCCGCGCCCACCGCAGGCCGATCTGTTTGAGGAAGAGTAGGTCGTCGTCGCTGATGTCGGCCCTCAGGCGGCGGCACAGCTTAGTGTTCGAGGGGTCGTGCTCGTCCAGGACGGACGCGCCTCGTGCGGGGGGTGATCCCGCGGCCGCGGCTGCCACGGCGGCCGCGGGCAACTTCAAGAAATCGCGCCGTGGCGTCTTGCTACTGGGCATATCGAGCCTCCCGAAGCTTGGCAAGCCTTGCAGTGATACTAGCACCGGGATACTAGCATCGGCCCTGCCGCGAGTGCACTCTTTTCGCAACCGGCCGGCCAGCCGGAAGGGTGGTCAGGCTTGGACGTTGATCTTCAGCAGAGGCCCCATGTCATAGCTGGGTGGCTTGCGGTTCTTGATCAGCTCGGTCTGCTCCGACAGCGCCGTCAGCAACAACGGCATGGCAATCGTCGAGTCGCAATGGCAATTGACCATCTGCGCGCCTTTGGCCAGCTTGCCCCAGCTCTGCGACTCCTCGAACGTACAGCCCGACAGCCCGCCCCAGTGAGGCGCGTCGGTCACCACCTGCACGCCGTAGCGGTGGCCCGACTTGTTCTTGTTCATCAGGATGGCGACGACTTCGGTCTGCTGCACGTAGTTCTTCGGCGTCCCGCCACCGAAGTAGATTACGCCCGTCGCCGGGGAGTCGGCCACCAGGTTGGTGATCTCGAGCACGTCGCCCATCATGTCGAACATGAGCCGGTTCTCGCCCCGGTGGCGGCTCTCGGCCACCCCGATGCCGATCGAGCTGTCACCGATGGCCGGGCAAAACAGCGGCACGCCGCACTTGGCCGCGGTGGTGACGATGCCCTCTTCCTTGCAGTCCTGGCCGACCTCTTGGCCGAGCAGGTATAGGAACTCGCGCGTCGTGTACGCCCGGCTTTGGTCGAGGCGCGCCGCGAAGCTGCCGATCCACAGGTCGTGCTCGCGGAAGCGAACTTCGTCAGCCAGCACGTCGTACATGCGATCGACCATATGCTCGCCCAGATGCTCGTCATCCATCTCCGACGAGCCTTGGTAGTGGTAGAATCCCTTGCTTTCGTGGATGTCGTGGAAGAAGTTGGCGCCGGTCGAGGTTAGGGTGTCGATCAACCGGTGCTCGATCATGTAGGCGACCAGACGCCGCATGCCGGCCGGCACCATCGCGCCCGACAGGCCCATCAAAATGGTGCATTCCGGATCGGCGAGCATCTGCTTCCAGACGTCAAACGCGCGGCCAAGCTGGCGCCCTTGAAACGCGGTGCCCGCCATCTTGTCGAGAACCGATGAGGCGGTCTTGGCCTCGCCGATGGCGAACGGCCGGGTGGGTTGGGAAAGCAGATCCTCCTTGGAATGTCTCATGGATTCTTTCAGTGGGGTGAAGCCGGCCTAGGGACCCCGGCCCGTCGTGGGGCCCAAAACGAACGCGCGGAGCTTGTGGCGGGGAATGTTTCGCCATGATAACAAACGGTCGAATGCTGTTTCGTTTGACCAGCCGTTTGGTTGACGCGCCGGCCCCTGCTGGTGGCGCGGGCCTCCCGGCCGACGTTTCCGCGAGCACAGAACCTGCCACAAGCACGGGAGGAGACCGGCGCGGACGCCGGTCCTGCCCGCCGGAGGCGCGCGCCACACCGAATCGTTGACGATCCGAATCGGATGAAGCGCTCGGCGCGGTTCCGTCCACCTTCGCAGAGCCCAAGATTTGCGGTGAGCTACGTCCCCGCTCGTAACGCGATCGTCACGCCCGCACGGCTGCGGAAAACCTGGCCGTTGCCGCAATCGACCTCAATCACGATCGGGACAGCATCGCCCGGCGCTACTCCGTCGGGGACAAAGACGTTGATTTGATTCAGGCCGACCGACGTCGGCTGCAGGATCGGAGCACCGATGATGGTCGCCAGTTGCCCGCCGATAAACACCCGAACCGTCTTGGTCGTAAACGGCAAGTCACCACGGGGGATGTCGCCCGTTGCCGGCGTGTCGGTGACCGGCCCGAGGCCGTTGCACCAGACCGTCACCACTCCGCCGAGGGGCGCGGGCTGAGCAACCACGTCGGGAACCGAGCCAACCGGTTGAGCCCACGAGCCCTGAATGACATCGTCGCCAGCCTGACTGAAGTTGGTGACGATCGCCTGGCCGGCGGGGAATTCGAAGATACCCGGAGACGCTAGGGCGGCATTCGCACGGAACGCGTTGCTCACGACGTTTCCTTTGCTTTTCGTCCACACTACGCGCACGTCCACCCCGCCACTGCTGACGTCGACGTCCCATGGCACTTGCACGTTGGCTTGGTCAAAGACGCCGTCGAACACGCCAAACATGGCGCCTAGGATGCCGTTGAAGGTGACCGAGAAGCCGTTGAGGTTGGTCGGGAGAGGAACCGTGGTAGCGTTCGCCGTCACGTCTGTGAAGAGGCCGCCCACCGCAACGATCGACCCGGGCGAGATCAAAGCTTGAAACCCGGCCGCGTCGAACACGCCCGTAACTTCGTGGGTTTCGGTCCCCTCAATCACCAACCCACCGGTGTAGAGCGCCGTGTCGGCACCCTTAGTCACAACGATCGAGGCCAACTGGACTCCCGCCACCGCAGCCGCAACATCGATCGTCATTCTCAGAAAACCAAACTGGTCAAAAAAGACCGACCCCGGCCGGATCGTGATATTCGAGTTGAGAATGCGGACGTTGGCATTCCCAAGAGTCCCGTCCAACCCAGGGCCGGACAACACCAGATCCGACGCGTCTCCCGGGCTGAAGGCTAGCGCCCCCGCCCCGAAATTCATGAATTGGTTGGGGTCGCCCGCGGGGGCCCGTCCGATCGCGTCGATGCGGACCGCGGGTGGGCCCGCGCCGACGGCAAAATCGGCGCCGGCGTTCCCGCCTGCCGTTACGTTGACCGCCGTGGGCGAGGCGCTGCCGCCGAAGAAGCCGTCCTGTATATTCGGATTGATCAAGTTCCGGTTCGCTCCGGAATAGTCAAAGAAAAACGCCGGGCCGTCAGCAGGCTCGGCCGAGACCAGATAGCTGCCAGGCCTCAGCCGGCCGATCCGGTACGTTCCATTGGCCACGCTAGAGAGGGCTGTCACGACCGCACCCGTGTCGGGATTGACCGCCGTCACGAAGACACCGTTGGCGGTCCCTCCCTCTCCCTTCGAAAGTGTCGCTCCAAGAGAGATCGTGCCCGTGATGCTTCCAAAGTTGCCCTGTGTCCCGGCTGCCGGATAGACATCCCTCACGAAAGCCAGCTCGTCTTCCTTCAATGCGCGGTTGGCCGCAGTGGCGGCCCCCGTGCGCGGGAACATTGTGGCGCCGATGGTACCGGAGTGAGCCAGCCCCAGCGAATGGCCTATCTCATGCGCCGCCACGGACTAAATGTCGAACGTCAGGGGCAGGAGGGTCGTCGCGAAGGGAGCGTCCCGAGGGGGATTAAAAGCAACGCCGGTGGGATTGAAAACGATGTCTGTGTCAACATGAATTCCGTTGGGCCCGAAGAACGACCGAGCGACCGCAAGATCAGTCATCACAATCGTTCGCGCCTCGTCCGTGTCGGCAAAATGAATTACGTGCATCCCGTCGTTAGGGTCGATGCCGAGAGTGGTTGTCGCGAGCGGGGAGAAGCTCAAGTCGCCGTCCGGAGCGTTGTCCCATTGGTCGGCCGCTCTTTGCAGGGCACCCATCGGGTCGCTGTCGGCTGTGATGATGAACTTGTCGTCCCGATTTTTCAAGCCGGCGACAGTCTGGTCGTTGACCAGAAAGACAATGTTGGCGTTATCCGCACGGCTGCGCGCAGTGCCGGTTTGGATACCCTCAGTTGTGGCCCGCACGTAGGCCTCGGCGCTGCCGGCAAGGATGAACAGGAGTGGAGTCAGAAAGAGAATGCGGCGCATGTCAGCGGCCCTCCCTTCCGACGCGGGCGCGAATCAGATCGCTGAGCTGGGCCTTGAACTCGTTCAGCGGAAGTCCGTGCAAGGCCTTGCGCGCAGTCGCGCCACCCGAGGCCGCCGCCCTCTTGGCTGACGGGTCCACGAGTTCCACGCCCAGCCTGGGCGACAGCACCACTTTCTCCGAAGATCCCTCCGCGGTGACCACGGCGAACTGCCCCTGGCCCCAGCCGCACGTCCGCATCAAGCCGAGCGGGGTTCGCACAGCTAACACGACCACCTCCTCGCCGACTTGATAGGTGGGTGTGCCGGCGATCGCCATCGAAAGTTCGCCGACCGTGCCGCCCGGCTCGCTGACGACGAACTTGCCGTCCACCGAGCCTTTCAAAACGTCGGCGACCAGGATCTCGTAGTGCGTCCAGATGTTCTTGCGGCCGTCGTCCCATGCTGCCCACGTTCGCCAGACTTTGCCGTGGACGACGACTTCAGAGTCGTCGATCATCTGTTCCACGCTCATCGTGGGCACCAGAGTGGCCCAGGCGGGCAGTGCCAGCACCAAAGCCAGCAACGCAAGGGTTCGGAGCCGGCCACCGATCAGGCCCAGGGCCTTCCTCCGGACCACGGGAGCAGAACGAACGGGAGATCTCATGACGGGTTCCACCTCAGAGGAGTTAATTTTCGCCTATTCTACCGTATACATGCTGACCGCCACCGGCGATCGGAGTACAATTGTTCACAGCCAGACGATCGGCGGCACACTGTTACGGACGAGGGAAGCGAGCATGCGGTTCATCTTTTTCCTGTTTTCGCTGATTGTCCTTTCATCAACCGCCTTGGCAGGACCTGCGGCACTCCGTCAGTCCGGGTTCGAGCCCAACGCGAAAGGTGAACCCATCCGCTGGACAACCTGGGCGGCCCGGCCCGAGATCTCGCCGCGCACGTTCGTCGCGCATGACGCCGGCCGCAATCGCGGCGACGCCGGCTCGCT
>JAKZVK010000209.1:0-8753 GCA_047516085.1 Bryobacterales bacterium | reverse complement strand
CGATGCACGAGGCACGGGAGGCGGTCGATGGTTGGCGGCCTGCCGGTCTTGCGGCGTGTAGGTACAGCCGCCGGGTCCAACCGCCGGATACGGAAAACCGTACGTCCGGTGGTGTGGGAGGGTGCCGGGGCGCAATCCCCGTCACCCGACCCGATCCGGCAGGGAGTTGCTCTCATGGTGGTACGCGGCTTTCGGGCGGACGCGGCGGCCCGCCCCTGCAATCCTGAACCCGTTCTGAGCCGACGGCCAGCGAGGAGTGGTTAGCGAGGCTGGATCGCGCCAACCGACTCCCACTCTGGGCGAGTTGCTGCTGTAGCTCCGCAGCAGCAGGCGAGGTCGGCTGTGCTTCGAGATAGGTCCGAAAGGCGGCGGCCGCCGGCTCGAACTGGCCCTTCCGTGCGAGGATCGTGCCCAGCAAGTGATAGGACTGAGGGAATCGGCCGGCGGCGTCCGCGGACTGCAGGGCGAGCACCGACTGCTCGGCAACATCCATCTGCCCCAGGTTCAACTGGGCGACCGCCTGCGAAAACCGGACCTCAACCGCGAGGGGATTGAGACGCAGGATCTTCTCGGCGAACCGGACCACGTCATCCCAACGTTGGTCTTCGAGAGCCATCTTGAGCAGCGGATGGAGAGGCTTGAGGTACTTCGGGTCACTTTCAGCCGCTCTTTCGAAAGCCTCGCGCGCCGCCGCCTTGTCGTTGCGCCCTAGGTCGTTGCGCCCCAGCCGCACCTCGCCCAACAGGGCCCACGCCGCGGCGAACGTAGCATGCTCGGCGACGGCCTTGTTCAGCTCGCGCTCGACATTCTCGTGCTTCGGCTTCTTCTTGCGCAGCTCTTTGAAGGCCCTCTCGTAAGCCTTGCGGGCCTTCTTGGGCGCAGCCAGAGTCGTGACGCTGATGGCCGTGCCCTCGACGCCCTCCAGCCGGCGCAGGACGATGGTGCCGAGGTCGGGGTTGTCGGACTCGGTCCGGTTGCCCAACTCGATCGACCCGGAGCGATAGCCCGACAACTCGATCTCGAGCGCGCAGCCGAAGAAGTTGAAGCGGCCCAGCCCCGAGACCGGTGCGGCCAGGCTATCGTCGCTGCCCTTGAAGGGAGTCGGGTCGTCGTTCGCGGCAGGCCCGGGTCGAGTGGAGACGCTGGCGTCGGTGAAAGTGGGGTCCCGGCGGTCGGTCAGGTCGATCGAGAACGTGCCCTTCAACGAGGTGTAGCCCTTCGGTACCTTGCGGCCGGAGCAACTCATGTAGATCGCGACGGGCTCGGAAGGCGGAGCGCCGTCGTCGAGCACGACCTTGCTTAGCATCAGCGGTCGCTCGAAGCCTGAGATCGGTTGGGTGCGGCCGAGCGCGTCGTTCGCGGAAGACCCGTAGCTCGGGGGCGGCGCCGTGCCGTCCTGCGCGGGGAGTGGCGCGGCAAGCGAACAGGCCAGCGCAGCAGCCGTTGCGATCCAGCGCACTGTCGACATGGGGATCACCTTTCGACCTGTGATCGAACGTTGTCTTCCTTACATCATCTTAGACCGTCATGCCCGGCGTAACGAGGGTTTGGTTCTCGTTAGGCGAGACGTCCCCACATCAGTCTTAGCGGCTCAGTTCAAGGTGTAGGGGTGGACCGCTGCGTCCACCCCGGTACGGCGGAGTTGCTCTCGGTTTCTGTGCGCAAGAGAAGCCGCGTCCCAGGGGCGGCGGGGCGGACACAGCGGTCCGCCCCTACAGCATCCTCGACACTTCGGCATAGCAAGTGCGCGGCCCTTGGCTAGTTCGCCGGGCGCAGCGCCTCGTCGGCGCCAAGCCCTTTAGTCAGCCAACCGGGGTACCAGCGGAAGACGTTGCCAGTGAGGCTGCCGATGAAGATCTTCTTCTCCCCGGTGACGTGAAGCCAATGGCCCGGGCTCTCCATGGAGCCGATGATCGTGCCCGTCTTGCGGTCGATCTTCATGATACGTCCGGCAAGGGTGTCGTAGGTGATGTTTTCGATGTTGTTGCGGTGCGTGATGATCCACATCTCGTCGTCGGGCGTGATGAAGATGTTCTGCGTCGCGCCGAGGTGGTTCCATTCGCGCAGGTACTTGCCGTCGGTATCGAAGATTTGGATGCGGTTGTTCTCGCGGTCGCTGACGTAGACGATGCCCGAGGAATCGATCGCGATCGAGTGAACGGTATTGAACTCGCTCCTACCCGTGCCGGGCTTGCCCCACGTGGTGATGTACTTGCCTTCCGAGGAGAGCTTGACGACGCGCGAGTTGCCGTAACCGTCGGCGATGTAGATCTCGCCCGAGGGAGCGAAGGCAAGGTCGGCCGGCCGGTTGAAGCCCTTGGCGTCGTTGCTCGGTACGCCTTGGTTGCCGATGGTGCGGCGCCACTCTCCCTTGTTGGTGAACTGCATGATGGTGTGGTGAACGACGTCGGTCGTCCAGACGTTGTCGTCCTTGTCGATGCGCAGCCCGTGCGGCCTGCCGAACATCCCCTTGCCCCACGAGCGCACGTAGCGGCCTTCGGAGTCGAACACGACGATCGGGTCGGCCTTGTCGCCGCGGTGGAAGACGTAGACTTGGCCGGCGGAGTCGGTGGCCACGGCCGAGAAGCGCCCGAACTTCCAGCCGTCCGGCATCGTGTCGGGTTCCTCGCCGAAGCGAATGTTCACGCGGTACTTCAGCAAGCCGCCTTCGTGGTCGTGCCAGCCGGTCTGCCCGCTGAGCGTGAGACAGAGGCAGGCCAGGAGGGTCAGGGTCCTAAGCGTCATGGGAATCCTCCACTTACTCTGATCTTCTTGAAGCACCGGAATTGTTCACCCGCCGGACTCGGCGCCGGCCGGTTGAACTCCGTGAGGTATTTTACACGTAAGTGCTCCTCCCTGGTTGCGAACCGCCCGCCGTAACAAACCTTAGTCAAAGCCAGGCGACAATCCATCGCTGGCAGAAAGGTTCTTCGCCGCGCGCGGTGTGGAGCTACACCGACAGCGCGCCGCAGAGTACGAGGCCGACACCGAACACGAGGTTCAGGACCATGTTTCCACTATCGGCGGCCGATGCAGGTGAACGGGCCGCTCTCATCCAGCGGCTTCCTAAAGTCGGGGAAGTGAGAGTTCACGAGGTGCTCTGACTCCTTTCTGAAGTCTTGCCCGATACAGATTCTCGAGAGGTTCGCCGACACATGGGCACGGATCTGCTGCCGGCCGACCGCGTAGGGTGTCTGTGTGTCCCGGTCGTAGACGGCTAGCGACAGGTGAGGCAAGCTCTTCTCCGCCAAAACATGGGCTAGAGGCTGTCCCGGAAAGTACACGCCCTCGCTGGGATGGCTCACCAGATACTCGTACGCTTTTCGGTTCTCGTTCCGCGACGGAACCAGCAGATGGAGTCGTAACTGAAGGGTGCTTCCCAAACCGTACAGCGCGACGAGGATACCCGCCAGGGCTGTGAAGCGCTTGAAGGTGTCGAATTCCTCTCCTCCGGGACTCCGGTCCCAAAGATCCGCCAAGCGCATCATGATCATCGCGGTTGCCGCCAGCGCGAAATACAGAGTGTAGCTTAGGTTGTTGAGCGCCCCGCCCACCTTGACCCGTCCCAGCACAGAACTCGGGACTAAGGCCAGCGCTGTTATCAGAAGAAGAAGCCAGGCGTTACCGCGGAGCCACGTCGGGAGTTCTGAAACCGGGTCTTTTCTCAGCAAAAGGACCACGCATCCTAACACGACCAACAGGATGGGCAAGAGATAGGTCAACAGTTCCATCGACACATACGCAAGGTTGAAGGGGGTTTTGAGAATCCAGGGCATTGCTTTCGGAATGGTGACGGTGTTGAAGACAAAGCCTTCCCCGCCGAACACGACCAGAAATCCGGCAGCGATCAGAACTCCCAGACCGGCGAGCCACAGGGTGAGGTGCAACGCCGCTTTGCGTCCATGCGTCAGCAGCGTCCACAGTGGTAGCACGCCAACCAGCGGCAGCAGAGGTTGCTTCGACCAGACCGAAAGCCATGCCAGCACTCCACAGGCACCGAAGCGCATTTGTTGAGAACTCTCCGCGCGTGACAACACGAGACACGACGCCAGCCCCAGGCCCAGAGCCGGCGCGTCAGCGTGGACACGGCTTGCCGAGGCACCGAGTTCCGCATAGTTAAACGACACAGTTACGAAGAGGAACAGAAGCATGACGCTAAGTTTTCGGTCGCCCGGAAGCGAGAGGCATAGGTACAGAACGGGGAAGAAGTAGTAGCAATGTGCAAGCAGGCTCCCGGCCAACATGGCCGCGCCGGGCTGATCAAACAGCGCGGCCGGTGCAAAAGCGATGGCCGAAAAAGGCGGATACATCGTCGTCTGAACAGAACCCGTACGGCTCGTCGAGTAGAGTGGCTCTGCGTTCCAGAGTGCGATGGCGGGCGCTAGGCGCGCTCCGTCCCACGCATGGTACGGGGCCTGGTACCAGGAACTGAAGAAGCTTGCGATTAGCAAGTAGAAGGCGAGGGGGAACGCAGCGCGGAGTAGCCGGTCTCCGGTTGGGAGCTGCCGCCCTTGTCGGTCCCAGATGAGCGCGATCAGAGCGGAAGCAATGAACCCGGCCGACAAAAGGAAGTTGATGCCCACAAGAATGATCTCAGTATCCTCGGAACGGTTGGTTGAATCTCAAACACGAGCGGCGTTGTGGGTCCTTCGGGGCACCACAGTTCACACGGCCCCTGTATCGAGCAAGGAGTGCTCGCCCGAACGAGACAGCTCCTCGACTCGCCAAACGAAGTATTTGTAGTCTCGGGTTGGGATGAAGTTGGCGTTGACACGCGCCTGGAGAATGACGAAGACAAATACAATAGCCAGCACGATACCTTGCCCCAGCAGAACCAGAACGATTCCGGCCGCCAAGGGTGCCCAAGCAGTCATTGCCTGTTCCTGGACGCCCCCTGCCGTCAACGCGAAGAGCAGCGCGACAAAAAGGGAAGAAGCCACCAAGGTCGCCACGATCAGGCGCACGCCGATTCTTTCTCCATAGATCGATAGGGCGGCGAGCCCGTGGATCACCAAGCCCACGAAATCCATCTTTGATCTCCCACCCAAACGTTTCGTCCGCTTCGTACGGATGGTCGTGAATGGCATCCTGCTCTTGAACACCGCCGCCGAGTAGTGATTCCAGAGTTCGGACACCACGACTAGCCGGGACAGGAGATCACGCGGGATGACGCTGAAGTTGCCGACGCGCACTCGGATGCCCGTGAGCATCCAATGCAGCGCTTGGTACCCCCGATAGCAGAGTTGGAAGAACCAGGTTTCACTGCGGCGCGTGCGCTCGGCAAACACGATCCTGCCGTTTCCCGCTTCCCGCATGGCCTGAATTAGCCTCGGAACGTCTTCCGGGGCGTCCTCGCCGTCACCGTCCATGACGAGAACGGCGTCACTATCGTCTTGCTCCTCAGCGTAGGCTAGCGCGACACAGATGGCGCGCTGATGGCCCAGGTTGCGCCGCAGCGAGAGAACCTTAACTTCGCGGATGGCCGAACACGGCGTACTCCGCAACTTTTCGGGGAGGGGAGTGGCCGACCCGTCGTCGACGAGGAGAACTTTCAGGGCAAAGCTCTGCGCCTCCACGACCTGGTCGAGTTTCCCTAGCAGCACTCCCAAGGCCTCCCAGTCGTCGAAGACGGGAATCACAGCCAGGACCGTCGAGTGTGGGTCAGTCACGGAGAGGGACGTTCCAAACGGCTTCGGGATGAGAGGGCCGGCTGCCCGGAACCAGCCGAGGCGTTCCGAATCCGCCCGATTTCGCGAAACTGGGGACCGGACTCTTGATCATTACCCCTCAACATTGCCATTGTAGCTTCCCGGCGTAGCCAACATCACCATCGGGGCGAGGGACGCGAGGAACGTTAATGACCACCCGCAAGCCGCGGGGGAAGACGTCTCGCGCCTGCCGTGTCGTGGAGAAGGACCTCCCCAATTGACTTACCCCCAGCCGTCGGCTATATTCTGAGCAGGAAACTAGATCGCCCTCAGGCCCTGATTTCTCGGTTCTTCGGGCGGTCCCCTGCCAATTGACCAGAGCCCAGATCGCCATCTCACAAGGCCTCGAGACCCTCTTCGGAACCCACGACGAGAACATACGCTTTTTCGAGAACATTCTCGACGTCACCACCCACCTGCTCGAAGACAGCATCGAGATCGAGGGCGAGCCGGAGCGGGTCGAGCGCGCCCACAACCTACTCACCGACTACGACGCCCTGCTGCATGAGGGCTACCGCTTCGGCAACGGTGATCTGAAAGACTTCCTCAAGGTCGCCAGCCAAGACCCGCAGGTGAGCCTCCGCAACCTCGTCCACAGCAGCCGCCAGCGAAATTTCGGCCGCAAGGCGCTGGCGCCGCGCAGCCTCAACCAGATGCGCTATTTCGAGGCAATGGAGCGCTGCGACATGGTCTTCGGCATCGGCCCCGCCGGGACGGGCAAGACCTACCTGGCCGTGGCCATGGCCGTGTCCGAGCTGCTGGCGAAGAAAATCCGGCGCATCGTGCTAGCGCGGCCCGCCGTCGAGGCCGGCGAGCGGCTCGGCTTCCTCCCCGGCACGCTGCAGCAGAAAATCGACCCCTACCTGCGACCTCTCTACGACGCCCTCTACGACATGATGGAGTCCGACCGCGTGGAGAAGCTCATCGAGAAGGGCATCATCGAGATCGCACCGCTGGCCTTCATGCGCGGACGCTCGCTCAACGACAGCTTCATCATTCTCGACGAGGCCCAGAACGCCACCGCCGAGCAGATGAAGATGTTCATCACGCGCCTGGGCTTCGGGTCAAAGGCCGTCATCACCGGCGACATCACGCAAATCGACCTCCCCGCGGGACGGCGTAGCGGCCTGCTGGAGGCCGTGGACGTTCTCGGGTCGGTGAAGGGGATCTCCTTCATTACCTTCGATGAAAAAGACGTGGTGCGCCACGACCTGGTCCAGCGCATCGTCCGGGCCTACGAGGAATACCAGCGTAGCGTGCTGGAGTCTTCCAACGAGACACCCGGCCCCGCGCCCTCGCCGCCCGACGAGCTTGCCAAGTCCGCCGCAGCCCTCGACCCCGCGCTCCGGCGCGAGGACGGCTGAGTTCCCCATGGACTCCCAACCCAGCGAAGACCCTGCGTGGTACCGCAATCGCCAACGAAGCGTCCGCTTCGACGAAGAAGAGTTCGCCGGCTTCCTCGACCGCCTCTCGCGTGACGTGGCCCGGCGTAAGCCCTTCGCGGTGATGATCGCCGGGGACGGTTCCGTGCGGCAGGCCAACGGACAGTTCCGTGGCAAGCGTGCTTCGACCGACGTATTGTCGTTCCCCGACGGCGAGAACGGCCGCCTGGGCGACATCCTGATCTCCGCCGCCCGGGCCGAGCGCCAGGCGCGCGAGCAGGGCCACCGCGTGGAAGACGAACTCAAGATCCTCGTGTTGCACGGCCTGCTGCACCTGCTAGGCTACGACCACGAGAGCGACGATGGGCGCATGCGGCGCGCCGAGACGAGTTGGCGCCGTAGGTATGGCCTCCATACGGGCCTAATCGAACGGGCGGCGGGATGATGATAGACCCCCATGATCAAGCTCCGATGATGATCGCCCCGTGATGATTGATAGGCCCACGATGATGATCGACCGCCAGTGATTGTTGAGCTCATCACTCTGCCCGTGCTGTGTGGCGTGATCGTCTTGGCGTCGTACTTGCATTTGCTCTACGTCGAGTCGCTGCGCTTTCGTCCGCGCGGAGCCTCGCGTTCCTACGAAGCCTTCGAACAGCAACTCCGCGAACGGCTCAAGCTCGAACCGCGCGAAGCGCTGCGGCGATTCTCGGCCGCCAGGCAGGTGGCACTCATCCTCGTCGCTCTCGATTTGGTGCTACTGACGCTGCCCGGCGCCGACATCCACCTCGCCCTCTTGGAAGTGCTGGTCCTGTCTGTCGTTGCCTTGGTCGTGTTCGCCCACATGGTTCCTTCGATTCTTATGATGCGTACCGCGGGAACCTGGGCCATTCCGCTCGTGCCGATGGCGCGGATCATGGCCGCCGCCATCAAGCCGGTCACCCTGCTGGCGCTGTTCGTCTCGTCGCTGGCGGAACTGGGAATCGAGGAGCAGGCTCCCGACAAGCCGGCCAACGCGTCCGACGAGATCGAGGCGTTGCTCGACGCCGGACAGGAAGAGGGCCTGATCGAAGAGGAGGACCGCAAGCTCATCCAGTCAGTCGTCGAGTTCGGCGACAAGACGGTCCGCGAGGCCATGACGGCGCGCCCTGACGTGATTTCGATCGACGCCGACAGCTCGGTCGAGAACCTGCGGCAGCTTTTCATCGACAAGGAGTTCTCCCGCGTTCCCGTCTACGAGGGCACGATTGATCACATCCTCGGTTTCGTGCACAGCCGCAACACGCTGGAGCTCGACGCCGCCGATGGACGGGGAAAGCGCGTCCGCGACCTCGTCCGTCCGCTTCCGCTGGTGCCGGAGACGAAGCCCATCCGCGAGCTTCTGCGCGAGCTGCAGGACAGCAACCAGCAAATGTCGATCGTCATCGACGAGTACGGCCAGACCGCCGGCCTGGCTACCATGGAAGACCTGATGGAAGAGATTGTTGGCGAGATTCGCGACGAGTCGGAGGAAGGCACCGATGTGCAGGTGCAGTCCGATAACTCGTTCGTCGTCCCCGGCAACATGGATCTCGACCGGCTGGAAGAGCTGGTCGACTTCCGTCCCGACGAGGAGTTCGAATCGACGACGGTCGGCGGGCTCGTCTGCGAACAGCTCGGCAAG
>JAKZVK010000208.1:0-4812 GCA_047516085.1 Bryobacterales bacterium | reverse complement strand
TTGAGATAGGACAGGTGTTCCAGCAGCAGGTTCTGAAGCGGGTGGAAGGTCCCGATGTGATCCGGACCCACCCAGCCGCTCTGGCCATGCTGCGACGCGACCCGAAACCAGTTTCCCCACTGCTCGGATACGATCGCTCCCGAGGCCTCGTACGAGTACTCGGCGCCGGCCAGTTCCTGCGACCGCAGGACCTCTCGCACGGCGACAGAGTCGGGCCTGGCTTCCTCGCGGATGGGGATCGGCTCTCCCGTTGAAGGGCGCCCCTGGGCTTGCGCCACCCAGTCAAACAGGGCCGGGATTTCCACGATGCCCAGCACCTGCGGCTTCGTTCTCTCGGACCTGGCCGGCTTCCCCGGAGCAAACGGGGAGCGAGGGACCGTACGCGGGATGTCGTTCAAGCCGCAGTCGGTTTTCCAGCCCAGGTTCTCGTAGCGGTCGCCGGAACCTGGGATGTAGACATAGGCCAGGTCCACGGCCAGGTCCACGGCCAGCTCCCCGTTGACCCGCACACTGCCGTCGACCCACTCGACCGTCTCCACTTGTACAGGCTGTTGCCAATCCTTGTAGACCAATTCGCCCGCTTCCCGAATCAACTCGGCGGCGCGGCGGCCGGTCTTCTCGTCGATTTGGAGGCAGTGGTCAGCACCCGCTGGGAGCGAGAAGCAAGCAACCGCTACCGCCACTATGGGCAGCGCGCGGCCGAGTGTGTTCCGGCACTTGGCGGGCGGAGCAATGACAGGTTCGTACATGGGAGACATCAACGAGTCGCTATGCCGCTAGGGACAGAGCGGACGACGCCTTCGCCGGTCCCGGTGACCTCAAGGCCGTCGCGGACAAGAACCCCACAAGGAAGATCAGATGTCCGACAGATGCTCTAACTTGCCGTTAGAATCACCCACCGACTCCGGCTGCACTCCCATGATGTCGAGCATCGAGAGGTACAGATTCGTCATCGGTGTTTCCTCGGGATAGCGGGCGTGGCGGCCCGGGTGCAGCGCGCCGCCGCCGTGGCCTGCGACCAGCACCGGCAGGTCGTGATGGGTGTGCTTGTTGCCGTCGGCGAGACCGCTGCCGTACAGGACCATCGAGTGGTCGAGCAGCGTGCCGTCGCCCTCTTTGATCGAGTCCAACCGCTGGAGGAAGTATGCGAACTGCTCCATGTGAAAGCGGTTGATGCTGCTGATCTGCCGGATCTTCTCTTCGTCGTTCTGGTGGTGGGTCAAGCCGTGGTGAGCATACGGTACGCCGATTTCCCGGTACGTACGGTTGCTGCCCTCGCGACCGAGCATGAACGAAGTGATTCGGGTCAAATCCGTCTGGAAGGCAACGACTTGAAGATCGAACATCAACTTCGTATGGTCGGCGAACGAGACCGGAATGCCCGCCGGACGATCGATCGTGGGCTCGGCGTCAGAGGATGACGTCTCTGCGACCGAAATCCTCTTTTCGATCTCGCGAACCGCGTCCAGGTATTCGTCCAATTTCCGCCGGTCGGTGGGGCCAAGATCACCCTTCAGCTTCCGGGTGTCCTCTTGGACAAAATCAAGGATGCTCTTGTCATACCGCCGCCGCTTTGCCCGCGCCGCGGGATCGTCTTTCGTGCCGGCACGCCCAAACAAGCGCTCGAACACCAGCCGCGGGTTGACTTCCGGCGGCATCGGCACGGTTTCGTTACGCCAAGAGACACTGTTGCTGTAGGCGCAACTGTAGCCCGAGTCGCAGTTGCCCGCCAGCCGGCCGTGCTCAGTGCCCAACTCGATCGAGGCGAAACGGGTGCGGTCGCCCAGCATCTGCGCCGCCACCTGATCGACCGAGACGCCGTTCTGAATGTCGGCGCCGTCCGTCTTTCGCGGGTGAACGCCGGTGAGAAACGATGCGGCCGCGCGGGCATGGTCACCGGGCCCGTCGCCCAGCGCCCGGCCGTTGTTATGGGTCAGCCCGGAGAACATAAGGATGTCGTCGCGGAAGTCCGCGACCGGCTCGAGCACCTTCGGCAGGCTGAAGTTGCTGCCGACCTCGGCGGGAGTCCAGTCCTCCATGATGATCCCGTTGGGGACATAGGCAATAGCCATCCGCACCGGAGGCTTGCCTGTGGTGAGCTTGCTCGCGCTGCCGGCGAACGCCGGGACCATCGCGTCGAGGAAGGGCAGCGCCAAGGCGGCGCCCATGCCTCGCAACATCGCTCGTCTCGAAAGGGGTTGGCGCGTCATCATCGCGTCCCTCCGTCGCCCCGCCGCATCTGGAAGGGTCTGCTATTCACAATTGCGATCACCAGCCGCGAGAAACGGTAATCGTTCTCGGCGACTTCCTGCAGGATGTGTTGGATCGCGGGGCGGTCGTAGCTCTCCAGGCCCCGGCCTAGTGCGTAGGTTAACATCTTTTCGGCCAAACAGCGGGCGAACTCATCCTTCTTGAGCCGCAGCACCGCCTTCATCTCGCTCGGGGTGGTGAAGGAGAGGCCGTCCGGCAGCGCGCCGGAGGTATCGAGCGGCAGGTCGCCTTCATGGGTCCGCCAGCGGCCCACGGGGTCATAGTTCTCGAGACTGAAGCCGAGCGCGTCCATCTTGGTGTGGCAAAGGGCGCAATCTGGGTCCGCGCGGTGGGTTTCCAAACGTTCCCGCAACGTCCGTCCCTTACTCGTTTCGGCTTCGTCCAGACTCACGGCCGCCGGCGGAGGCGGGGGAGGCGCGCCCAAGATATTGTCGAGCAGCCACTTGCCGCGCAAGACCGGCGAGGTGCGCGTGGGGTATGACGTGATCGTGAGAATGCTGCCCTGCGTCAACACGCCGCTCCGCCGGTCGCCGTCAAGGCTTACCCGGCGAAACCGCGGACCCTCGACATCTTTCACTCCGTAGTGCCGAGCCAGCCGCTCGTTGAGGAACGTGAAGCGCGCGTCAAGCAGATCGAGGATGCTGCGGTCCTCATGCATCACGGTCTCAAAGAACAGCTCCGTCTCGCGCCGCATTGCCTGCCGGAGATCTTCGTCGAAGTCGGGGAAGCGGTCCGGGTCGGGGGAGGCGGTATCGAGGTTGCGAAGCTCGAGCCACTGGCCCACAAAGTTGTCGACTAGCGCTCGGGACTTGGGGCTCGCCAGCATCCGGGTGACCTCGGCCTCGAGCGCCGCCTGGTCGCGCAACTCGAGGTCGGTGGCGCGTTGCAACAGCCGCTGGTCGGGCGTGCTGCTCCACAAGAAGTACGAGAGCCGCGACGCCAACTCGTATTGATTGATCGGATGCGCCGCCCGCGGGTCGTTAGGGTTGGGGTCCTGTTCGATCCGGAACAGAAAGTGTGGCGAAACCAATACGGCCTTGAGAGCCAATTGGATGCCCTGCTCGAAGGAGTCGCCCGACTCCTGGGCCAACGCGACGAGCCGCTTGAGCGCGTCGATCTCGTCCTGCCCCACGGGCCGGCGGTAGGCGTTGCGGGCCAGATGGGCCACGATCTGTTGCGAACAACCAGGCCCATGCTGCCAGTTCCGGTGGCCACAAACGAAGATCTTCTTGTGGCTGGGGGTGAGGGGCGGCGACTTGCGGCTGAATGGCCCATGGATCTCCGCGCGGTCGAGGAAGGCCATGCGCCGAGGCTTCTTGTAATCCTTGGCCTGGTGGTCGGGGATCTTCGTCACATCGACCAGAAAGCGGCCCTCGATGGTACGCACCCCGGCGTCCACGACCAACCTCAGGTCGCGCTGCCGATCGGCGTAGGCTCCCGGTGGGATCTCGACGACCTCGATGCGCTCGCCATCCACCGTAATCTCGAATGGCAGCGGCGGGGGCTTAGGCGGGTTCGGGTTGCCGGGTCCGGGCTTTGGAACTTCCCGTCGATCGACCCAGCGCACCCGGAGTTCATATTCGGCGTTGGCCGGGAACTCGTGCTTGAAACGGATCGCCCCTTCCCACGAGTACGGAACGGGGTTGGGCTTCTCCAGCGCGCTCTCTTCCGGGCCGCGAGGAGCCAGGTAGCGCTCGAGCGTCGGCTCGACGTATGGCTCGGCTACAATCGCCTGTTCGGCGATCTGCTCGGCGGCGGCCATGTAGCGCTCCATCAGTACGGGTGAGAGCGAAAGCACGTCGCCGATGTTGTCGAACCCGTAACCCGTGTCGTCGGCGGGGAAGTCGTCGGCGGGCCGAAAGTCGACCCCGACGAGATCGCGGACCGTGTTGTTGTACTCGGCGCGATTAAGCCGGCGGGCAGTGACACGGCCGGGGTCGGGAGGACGATCCTTGGCGATCCGCGTCAGCTCGGTCTCGATCCATCGCAAGACGAGGCTCGTTTCGCCGCCGGTTGGCCGCGGACGCCCTTCAGGAGGCATGCGCCCTTCGGCCAGCACCTTCTCGATGCGCTCCCAGGTGTGAGGATCCTTGAGGGCGGACGTGGCATCCGAGAAGACTTGGAAGTTCAGCTCCGCCATAGCCACGTCGGCGCTGTGGCAGGCCGTACAGTGCTTGGCGAGAAACGGCCGCACCGATTCTTGAAAGCCGGCCCCGGCGCCATCGGAGGATGGTTCGCCCACCGCGTTGGGCGGAAACATCGCAATCAGGATTGACAGAGCACAAGGCCCCCAAAGGGCCAATCGTTGGGGTCGAAGGTTCACGTCTCTATGAGCATACAATTCCCGAACGAGCCACGCAGCTTGGGACGCTGCAGGAGGAGGTGACCCAGGGGCGGTGCTTGGCAGCAGCCGATGCCGGATCGGGCAGCTGCTTGGTATATTCTCGGACGTGATGTCCAAGAAGCTTTTATGGATCAGAAACACACTCGCAGTGGCGGTGCTACTGCTTCCGTCACTAGGGAGGGCTGAGGTGCACCGCG
>JAKZVK010000207.1:0-3980 GCA_047516085.1 Bryobacterales bacterium | reverse complement strand
GAACCCCCGCGGCTCCGGCTCCCCGGCCACAGTGGCGGTCACTGTCATCCTGCGAACGCTGCGTCCCGTCCGCTGACCCTCGCTCGCCCCGCGGCCTCAGGCAAAAACTCGGCCGAACACGCTTTTCGCAAGAGGCTCTATGGTGTTGGCCACCAGGATCCTGATTCTTGTGCCGTCTCCCGTTCGATCGAGAATGTGGAGCACGACCTCCTGCAACGCCCAGTCCTTGTCGACGGGTTCCTGGTGATCGTCTTGGTGCGCTGTCGTTGTGCTCGCGAGCATCTTCCGGGCGTCCGTCGCCTGCTGCGCGAGCCGCTCGGCCTCCGGTCCCTTGCAGACGTCCGGGTGAACCGTTTGCATCAGCCGCCGGTAGGCGTCCGCGATTTCGTTGCCGGTCGCGTTCGGCTCAACCCCGAGCAGGCTGCGAGCGTGTTCTTCGGTCATGGCCTTCTGTTGATTGAGATCCTGTCGAAAAAAGTGAAACTTGTCGCTTGATCAGGGCATATCCTGCGTCGGCGGCCGGTTTCGCTTCTTGCGCCTCGTCGTGGTCGTTGGCGGCGCGCCGGTGGCTTTGTACGGGGCTCCGGCGTGACGCGGCGAGGCTTTGGCAGCTGGCTTCCGCCGACTGCGGGGAACAGTGGACGCCGCCCCCCTTCGAGGTGCCTTCCGCCGGTCAGCTTTGGCGAGGAGCCATCTGGCGGCTCCCTGCCGGTGGTTCTCGGCGGCGTTGGCGTCGGCGTTGGCGGTGTGGCCGCACTCTCGGCATCGGAAGGCCGCTTGGCTCTCGCGGTTCTTCTTTGCCGTGTGGCCACACTGAGCGCAACGTCGGCTCGTGTTCTTCGCGGGGGGCAGGTTCCAGACCGCGCCGCGTCGTTCGCTGGCTCTCTTGACTTCCTGCTTCAGCTCTCCGGGTCTCGAGTAGTCGAGCGCCCGGCTCAGGCCGCGCTTGGCTTGGACGTTGGTACCAGGTGTCTCGTGAGTCCCGCGGGCCGAACGCCGCGCGTTGTCAGCCTGGAAGTCCTCGATCCCCACGATCGTGTTGTCGCCCACGATGGCATTTGCCATGTCCACCGTCTGGTGGTGCCGGAGGTTGGTGAGGCGTTTACTGGTCCGTCGGATTTCCCGGTTGTATGCCCGCCACCGGCTGGATCTCCTGGTGCAGTCGGCTCGGCGTCGGCGTAGGTTCTGGAGGCGGCGCTCGCGCTGCGTGATTGGGGTGCCGGTGTAGTGGTAGTGGGTGATCCGTCCTTGGTCATCCTGGGTGGTTGCGGCGTGCGTTACGCCAGGGTCGATGCCCACGCTGGAGCAGCCCGGTGTCACCGGCTTCTGCTCGACATACCGGCGGTACTGGATGTGGGCCGACCACTCGAGTTGCTCGAGCCGTACGGGACGGTGCTGCTTCCGGTGGCGACGCTTGCGTCGCGCGACGAGAGTCAGCGACACGGGTTCCATGCCGTCGGGCAGCGGTTGCTTCAGCGTGATGTCGCCGAAACCGTATACGCGGAGTTCGGTGCGGTTGTCGTCGAGGAAGCGGAGTGGTCCCGCGATGAGCGGGAACGTGAGTCGTTGGCGCCGCTCAGCGTCCTTGCGCTTGCGCATCATCCGCAGGGGGTCCCGGTTCTGCCGGGCGTACCGCTCGACCTTCGCGGTGAGCTTCCCTGCGTCGCGGCGCATCGTGCGCACGCTCTCGAGCGTCTCCTTGCGGATCCGGCGGTACTTCGCGGCGTCGGTTCGGCGGAGCCGTGCGACCTCCTGGAGCGTCTTCCGGCGTTTCTGTCTGAGGTCGCTCGCCTTGGCAAGCTTCCAGGCGTTCAACCGCTGGGCTTCGAGCCAGCGACCGAATGCGGTGTGCGCTTGCGCGGCGGCGGAGCGCCGGACGTTGGATGATATCTCCTGCAACCAGGGGGTTTTCTTGCGTAGTTCGAGCAGCGCTTCCTGGAGCGATGGCTCCTCGTATCCGTCTCTGGAGCGGAGCGGCATGTCCTCGTCGTCGGCTTCGACCAGGATGCGGATGCACGTGTTGTAGACGGCCCGGCTCTCGTGCGCGGTCTTGACCGCGTGCTCGGCGAAGCCAGCGATATTCCGGCAAGGTACCTTCGTCGTGGCGACGTGGAACGTCTGGCCGAGGTTGTCCCGCTTTTTGGCCTTCATCTGGGTCGGCATCCCGGATCAGAGCGTTTTTTGGTTCGGTACTTCGGCTCGTCGGTCGTCGATTTGATCCGAGTCAGCGCTGCGCAGGTTGTCGAGTCGGCTCGTTTCGCGAGTGAATTCGTCCGAGCAATACAGAGGCTCGGCATCGATCAGAGCAAAACGTGCGCTATTAGCCTAACTTATGCTCTTGTCGTCAGATCCGCTCTTCCTGGTGCATGCCGGGGTGTCGCAGGTGCTGCGCGGGTGGCTCTTCGCGGGCCGCGGTGCCGGGTCGCGTCCGTGGTTCGGTCACGCAGCGTCGTCTGGTTGCAGCTTCGACGGCCGGTCGTCGCCCCGGCGGGCGCCTGTGGGTGCTCACGCAACCGCGATGTTCTGTTTGTCCGCGACTCGGATCGCCTCCATCGCGTACTCGACAGCCCGCACCTCGTCGTCTCGTCGTTCGAGCCGAAGGTAGGCCGCGGCGGCGTCGTCGTGTCGGGTTCGGGTGGCTTCGGCGAGCGCGTAGATGCTGTCGGTGCTGTGCGTTGTCGCGAGCACCTGGACGTTGTTCCGCGTCGCCCGTTCGAGGATCATCGCCCAAAGGGTGTCCTGGGCGGTGTAGTGCACGCCTGCGTCCGGTGTTTCGATGAGCAGCAGCCCGTCGCGCGTGTTCGCCAGTGCGAGGGCGATCTCGAAGAAGCGGACCGTTCCTGACCCCAGGGTCTTCAAGGGTATCGGGTTTCCGTGGTCCGTGGTCATCGCCACCGGTATGAGTCGCGTGTACGAATCCGGAGAGATGAGGGTGATCCTCTTGATGTTTCCGGCGATCTTGCGCACAGCATCGATCACCTCGTTCTGCTGTCCGGTCAGGCCTGCGTTGTCCCACCACGCGGTGCGGGTCCTCGGGTCGAGGTCTGATGAGGCAATCCAGGTGATTGGTCCGGTCCTGCTCGTGGCTCGGACGTCGCTGGCGCCCGCTGTTGGCATCATTGTGCTCGTCTTCCACAGCTTGGCCGTGGCGTCGAGCAACCGGGTCTTCCCGACCCCGTTCGCGCCGGCGATCAGTGTCACCCGAGCCAGACGGTCGATCGTGAGGTTCCGGATTCCCCGGTACCGGCGGATCGACAGGTTCGCGAGTCCCGATTCTCGTCGGCCGCCGTCGCTAGTAGTACGGCGCTCGTCGTTTCTGCTCATGGTTCCTCTTGTCAAACAAACCAATAATTGGGCGTGGATTCGCGCATAACTTGCTCTGCGCTGATACCGTCGGCTCACCGGTTCGTGCGCCGCGCCTTGGCTTCCGGGCATGCCTCGGCCGCACTGTTCGTGCGGCCGAGGCTTCCCGACGCGGCTTTGGCGACCGGTCCGTCCCGGCCGCGGGGAGCGGTTGACCCCGCCCCCCTCCGAGCCCCTGCCCGCGCCGTCTTCGCGAGCAGCCACGTCATCGCGGCCACCCGGACGTTCTCGCCGGCGTTGGCGTCGGCGTTCCAGATGAGACCGCACTCAAGGCATTGGAACACCGCTTGCTTCTTGCGGTTGCTCTTCGCGTGTTTCGCATTATGCCGGGTACAGCGCGTCGGATTCGGTTCGGGCTGTCGCCCGCGACCTGTTCGGCTGGGGGAACGCCTCTGGCTCTCCCTTGGGTGCAGCCCCATTATTAGTGCCGAGTCCATCGCGGTGTTCCGAACGCGTCGCGCGCTTTTTCGTCGTCTGCTATGATCTTCAGCACGCCGTCGTCAGGTCCTCGTCCGTCCTTGACCCCCATCTCGTTCCGTTCTCGCATTACGCAACATGACTCCCATACGTTTCTCTTCGCTGGGCTCTTCGTCTGTTCGCCGTAACGGTCGCCGGGA
>JAKZVK010000206.1:0-8313 GCA_047516085.1 Bryobacterales bacterium | reverse complement strand
TCGCTTTCGCGGCGCGGCGGAGAAGGCCGGGTGCTTCCTGACGAACCTCAAGATGAACCAGCGCGATCTCAACATGGACTCGCGCGACCCCGCCGTTCGCGCCCATGCGATCAAAGAGTACAAGCGCTCGATCGACGTCGCTGCCCGCCTCGGCTGCCACTGGGCTAGGCCTCTGCCACGCGCGGACGAGCCCGACTGGGAGACCCACGTTGCCGGCTACCGCGAGCTGACAGACTACGCAGCGGAGAAGGGTGTCGAGATGCTGGTCGAGAACTTCGGCTGGATGCAGGACGATGTTGATGCTCTACCTCGTCTCGTGGCGGCCATCGGAAGCAACGTAGCAGCGTCGCCCGACATCGGCAATTGGGACAGCGAGGAGTTGCGCTTCGAGGGTTTGCAGAAGGCTTTCCCGTTGGCAGTGACCTGTGACTTCAAAGCGCGCGAGTTGACTGCGGACGGCATGCACTACAACTACGATCTGAAGCGCTGTTTCGACATCGGTTGGCAAGCGGGGTTTCGTGGGCCTTGGTGTTTGGAACATACCCATGCCGACCGCGCCATCCTGTTCCGTGAACTCAGCCTCTTGCGGAATGGTTTGCAGGCGTGGATGAGGGAAGCTGAATGAGGGACGGTGAGTGCTGAGTTGCGAACGACACTGACGTGTGAACCGGGGAGTGGCGTCCGCTTTGCGGTGGGTCGGGCCCCGCGGCATCGCACCCCTCGTCGTTCGGGGCTCGGTTCGGGCGAGCCGGTCGCTCGCCTGCTCCAGAGACTCTTTGCGTGGCGCCGGGGTTCGTGCCGGACCGCTCCCTTACGGTCACGGCTCGGTTGCTTTGCGCTACCCCTGGCGGTACTTATCCACCGCATCCTCATCAAGGCTGACGCCGAGGCCGGGTTTGGTCGGCACAGTGTAGAAGCCGTCTTTCATCTCGAAAGGCTCGGCCATCAGGTCGTCCTCGTGGACGTGGGGGTGGCTGATGGCATACTCGATGCCGGGCAGCGCGGCCGTTTGGTGCGCCTGAAAGACTTGGTTGATGCCGGTTTGGATGCTGTGTTCCAGCCACAGTGGAACGGCGGTAACCTCAGCCATCAGAGCTCGCTGCACCAGCCCGCGTCCGAACGGCGGGCCGACGACAAAGGCGTCCACCAAGCCCTCGCGGATAAACGGCATCGGGTCGCGAGGCATGTGCTCGGTGACCATCAGCGACACCTTGCCCTTCAGTTCCCGAAATCCGCCGACGCTCTGCCGGCGGGCGATCGGTGATTCGATGGCGAAGTAGTTGTGGAACTTGGCGAGTTGCTCGCAGAAGAAGACCGTGCGGCCGACGGACCCCCACCAGCCGTTGGCGTCCACCCAGACGCGCATGTCGCGCGGGATGACTTCGCAGATCGCCGCCGCCTGTTCAATCGGGTCTTCCCAGGGCCGTGCCTTCACCTTGTGCACGCGATAGCCGAGGTCGGCGCCGAGCTTGGCCTCCGACGCCATCAGGTCGGGCGGGAAACATTGGCTCCACCAGGTCTGCACGATGCGCTCTTTCGGTGACGTCGAGAACAGCCGCGAAATCGGTAGGCTGGTCGCCTGGCCGATCAGGTCGTAAACGGCGACGAGAATCCCGCCGAGCCGATCGTCGAGCAGGTACTCCCACGGGGAGTGGCCGACCATGCCCGCGAGGATCTGCTTTGCCTTCGCTGCGTTCATCTGCGCATCGCAGATGCCCACCAGGCCCTCGTCGGTGTAGAGGCGCACGATGGTCGGGTAGTAGTGCGTTTGGAAGCGACCCTGCATACGGAAGCTTCGCTGCCAGGCCTCGCGCACGCGTTCGTGCATGGGCACCGCGGTTGGGACCACCTCGTAGCGGGTGAACCGCATCCCCGTGGCGGAGGCGGGGGCCGCCGCCGAGGCCGCGAAAAAGGGTTGTGTCACGGCGGACCCAACCCCTAGGGCCGAGATGGATTTGAGCAGCGTACGGCGTGTCGGTACAGGCATCGGCTAGTTCCTCTCGATCCTCATCTTGTGCTCCCGCTTGGCGGATTTCAGAAAGTCAACCTCGATATCGAGGTGGCGGCAGCCGGAACCGGAACGACGTTAAGGACCCCCCCTTGCAAACGAATGCCGACTATAGGAGGGCTAGAGGCCTTCGAGTAGCGTGGGGGTTCGTGCCGGACCGCTCCCTGATGGTCACGGCTCGGTTGAGTTGTCGAGTTGCCGGCGGCTCAACCTTTCGGGCTCGACCGCCAGTGTGAGTGCCATGGATGCCCAGCTCGTTCCTGCGGCGGAGATCCATTGGTCGGGGCCGTAGGGGAAGCCACTTTCGAAGTACGGCTGCACGGGGAACGAGCGCGTCTTGACGTGCCACGATCCATCCGGCGCCTGCGTCCGGAGGAGGTAACGCATCCCCTTTTGGTAGACGTCGTGGTCGATCTTCATCTTGCCGGCGAGGTGAAGCGCATAGAGGGCTTCGCCGGTGGCATAGGCGTCACTGCCCATGGTCGGCAGTTGCGACCAGCCGCCATCATCGCGTTGCGTTTTCGCCAGAGCGTGGGCTGACTTGGTGATGACGGCCTCGTCGCCTCCCGCCCAATTCAGCCCGAGCAGGTGGAAGGCTCGTTCCTGCGTGGTCCCCGGCTGGGCGGACTCGAGCCAGCCGGCGGCTCGGGCCAGGCGTTCTTTTGTATCCGCTTTCTCCGCGGGGGGTGAGTAGTGTTGCAGGGCTTTGATGACCATCGCCGTGGTGATGTAGGCGTCATAGGTCAGCGGCGGGCGGTTACCCGTGGTCGCCCAGTGCCCTTCGGGCGACTGGTGCAACTTCAGATAGTGGACGAGGGAGTCGGTGTATTCGTCGGCGGGCCTGCGGGTGGCCGCGAAGCCGAACATCTCATAGCCGACGCTGTTGGGACTGAACGCCGCCATGTTCATTACGCGCTCGGCGCTTCTCTCGAGCAACTCCAAAGGAATTTGCGTCAGCTCTTTGGGAGCCGGGATGTTGCGCTCACGCGCCAAAGCCACGGCGGCGGACGGCAGGTACTGGTTGTGGCACGAGTTGCAGCCTCCCTTCCTTACAAACTGCGGGCTCTGCTTCTCGAGCAGCGCGAGGGCCTTCTTTACGGCGTCGGGGATGGATTGCTCGCCGGAAGAGAGTGGCGCATCGACGGCAATGCCTCCGCTCATGCGCTGCGTCTTTGAAACACCCAACAGGCGGGCCACCTCGTTGTCACCGCGCTTGCCTGCGAGAGTGCGAGGCGTTTCGCCCTCTCCGCTGACTTTGGTGTCGGCGTCTCGGTCGAGCAACGTCTTCACGATCCCCGCCGGCATTGCCTCCGAGTAGGCGGCCCACATCAAGGGCGAATAGCCGCGGTAGTCCTGTCCGTCCGGCTCGGCACCGTGCTTCAGTAAGACGTTGACAATGTCCTCGGCTCCCTGCTGCACGGCCGTGGCAAGGGCGGTCTGCTTGCGCTTCGTGTGAGCCTTGACGTCGGCGCCTTTTTCGATCAACAGGTGGACCGCCTCGAGGTTGCGGCTGCGGGCCGCGTCTATCAATGTCCCGGCGCCGCTGCCGCTCAGGGCCGTTGCGTCGGCCTTTTTGGCGAGCAAGAGTTTCATCGCTGCCACATCGCCGTCGCGCGCGGCGGCCATCAAAGGCGTGCGTCCGTTCATAGTGGCGATATTGGGATCGGCTCCCTTGTCGAGCAGTAGGCGTAGGAGGGAGTGGCTGTCGCGGCGGCGGGAAGCGAGGTACAGCGGCGTGCTGCCGTCTTGGGTCTTGCTGTTGATTTCCGCGCCGCGTTTCAGCAGCAGGCGCATTTTTTCGACGCTCCGCACGGCCCAGTGCAGGGGCGTCCCATCGAGGCGATTCTTGGCGTTGACATCCGCGCTGTTGTCGAGCAAGAGCTTCGTTGTTTCGAGGTCCCCGAAGCCGGCAGCATGATGAAGCGGCGTCGAGTCGCTGTGGTCTCTCCCTTTCGCGAGGTCAGGATCGTCGAGCAGAAGTTTCTTCACGGCCGCGGCGTCTTGGCCCCGCACGGCTGCGATCAGTGCCTTGAGCTTTGGGTCGAGGGGCTTTTGGGGTTCCTGGGGTGCAAGATCGATGTCGCCCCATTCGGCGCCTTGATCGATCCAGGCGCGCAGGATTCCGATGTCCTCCGCCGGCAGCGCACCGGTTGGCGGCATCTGCATCCCACCGTCTCCGCTTACCAGCCGGAGGATGAGTTTGCTCTCGGCACTCTTGCCCGCAAGGATGACCGGACCGTAGTCGCCACCGCGTAGAGCGTTCTGCCGCTTGTCGAGGCGAAGGCCCGATTGTTGTTGTTTTGTGCCATGGCAAGCGTGACACTTGGTGGCGAAGATCGGCTTCACGTGTTGATCGAAGTCCACCTGCATGTCGGCGGGGGGTGGTAGCTCGCTGGCAACGGCCGTCGTCAGAGACAGGGTTAGCAAGGCTAGTGCGGCTGCTGATGCTCTCATGGTCTTATCCCTTCAACGAGCGTTGCGGCTGGGGTGGGCATGACCCCAATGCTCGACGAGGCGTGGCGGCCTCGTTTCGTGCTGGGGTCATTGTACACGGGCTTTGCCAGGCCCACAATGTATTTTCGATCGCAACAAGTCAGGCGGGAAGCCGAGCGGTGTTGCGGTTTCGCCGATCGGTGGAGGTTGTGTTGCGGAACCAAGCGGCCCGTAGGCAGGTGACCGAGCGTGCTCAGCCTTACTTCTTCTTCTTTCGCTTCTTCTTGGCAGCTTCGGTTTCGATGACGCCGAGTTCTTCCCACTCGTTGAGCCATCGTACGGCTTTGTCCACGGCAGGGCCGGATCGTGCGGCTGAGGCATAGAGCCGGTACTCGCGCGCGGCCAGCGTGACATCTCTCTGAGAGCGGTAGACCTCGGCCAGCATGTAGTGCGATGCGGGAAAGAGGCTGGCGTCCGCCGTGTCTAGGGCCTCGTGGAAGGCTCTCTCGGCGCCGGCGAGGTTCCCCGTCATCAGGAGAGCACTACCCTTGTAGTAGTGGCCGAGTACGAAATATGGATTGATCTTCAGCATGGCTTTCGACAGGCGGAGCACCTCTACCCACCCCCTGTTTTCGGTCGCTATGTGAGCCAGTTGGGGGTAAGGCTCCAGGTACTTTGGATCCAGTTCGGTTGCACGCTGCAGGGCCTGGTGGGCGCGCTGCTTGTCGTCCCCCCTACGGTGCACGCGGCCCAACAGCGTCCAAGCGGCGGCGTACTCGGGGTACTCATCGATCGCTTGCTCGAGATGCCGCGTCGCGACCTGGAGGTCGGGCGCGCTCTTGTTCATTTCTTTCGTGGCCTTCTTGTAGGCCTTGCGCGCGGGCTTGGGGGCGGCTAGGGTCGTGATGCTGACGAACGACTCCTTTGATTGGCGGGAGAGGCCCGACACGTAGCCCGAGGACCGGCGCCTACCGTAAGAGGAGTATGACCGGCCGAGGAACCGCGATCTTGCCCGTTCCAGTGTGTAGAAATTGGCCACTTGTTCGCTCCGGTAACCCGAGTAGCCGGATGTCTGGCTACCCGAGTAGCCCGGCGGGCAGCTTGTGGGTGGCGGGCTTGACGTGCGGCGAGAGGCCGGGGTTCGTGCGACCGCCCCTGTGTTCGTCCGGCCTGTGTTCATTCGGCTGCGCGGAGAGAACGACTGGGCTGTTCGGGAAGATCTGCCGGTCTGGGTCCAAGCCGGGTCGGGCACGAGGAGTGGGAGGGAGATGACTGCTAGTGAGAGCAACAAGGCCCTTGGGGTCGTGTGTAGATGGTGGGTTGAGAACCGCATAGGTCACCTCTTCTGAGCTGTCTATGGCTGGATCGGGTTTACTGCAAATTCTGGGCCAATTGCTTAACTTGTTCACACTAAAGGAGGGGGGCCCTTCCCAAGAGGCTCTTGTGCGGCTTGTGCGGTGGAAATCCACCGATGGTACGAAAAGCACCGGAGGCGGGGCGGGTTGGTTTTTGAGATGGGGACGCTCGGCAGTTCGCGGCTTTTCCTACGCCCCTTCAGGGCTCCCGACGTTGTTTGGTCTGTTTACCCCCGGCTACAGCCGGGGGCTATTGTCCTTCGGCCCCCTCCGGGGCGCAAGGCCAACCGACAGGTCTTACTTCAGGTCCGGGACGCCGAAGCGGGCGAACAATTGCCGCAACTCGTCGCGTTCTTCCGCGTTGAGCGAACGATTCGGGAGGCGGCTAGGACCGCCGGGCCGGCCGCACAGCTCGAGGGCCGCTTTGATGACCGGACTCTCGGCGCCCGTCCGCTTCCACATCTTGCCGCGGAAGTCCGACCAGGGCCAGTTGATGGTGGTGATTTTCTGCTGCGCGGCCTCGTAGTCGGCTGCCTCGAGCAAGCGCCACACCTCGAGATCGTGCTCGGGCCAGATCGTCGCCAGGTGGGTGATGTAGCCCGTGCCGCCGAGCAGGCGGTTCATGACATGCATCCCTGAGTTATCGACGACGGCCAGTTCGTCGGCGAATCGCGCCACGCCGCGCAGGTACGCGCCGCTGCCTTGGGACGAAGACCACTTGAGCGAGACACAGCGCGGCAACTCGGCCAGCCGCGCGACTTGGTCGAGCGACATGTTGTAGCCCTCCCAGTAGGTGTTGTAGATCATCATTGCGATGCGGCTCGTCGCGTCATGCACGGCCTGGAAAAGGCGCAGGCAATCTTCGTCGGACGACTCGTAGTAGAAACCGGGAGACATCTGAACGGCGTAGGCGCCGATCTGCTCGGCCCACTGCGCCATCTCGATGATGGTGTCGACGTTGGTACCCTGCGCGCCGACCACGACCGGGGCGCGGCCGTCGGCGGCCTTGGCGATCGTTTCGGTGACGGCTTTGCGTTCCGCGACGGTCAGCATGGGGAAGTCGCCGCCGGCGCCCGCCGCCAGCAGGACGCCGTGTCCGGTGGTGATGCCACGCTCGACGACATAGCGGACGTTCTCGGTAATGGCGCCATGGTCGATCGACAAGTCGTCGTTCAGATTGGTGATGACCGGGATCATCGGCCCGCGTAACGTTCCCTTGACCTCTTCCAAGTTCATCGTGTTCCTTTCTTGTCAGGCTTCCGAGTTGAAGATTGTCCACGCGGAGAACTACACATGCCGTCGTAGCAGCCCAAACCCTCGACCAAGTCGAAGAACTCGCCGCCGTTTGATAGGTCGACTTTCTCCTCTGCCCAAGTACGAGAGAGCCCTCACTTTTGTTCCGGGCTCGGTTTCTTGGGTTCTGCGGATTCGCGCCCTCGGTGCGGTTCTCTGACAGTGACCGTCGCGGTCGCCGAAGCTTCTCCTCCCTGCCCGCGAGCCGCAATCGTGTACGTCGTCGTCTGCGCCGGGAAAACTTCGCGGCTTCCCTTGGATTCGACCCGGCCGATCTCCTGATTAAGCGCGACCGAAAGCGCGTTCTCCGCGGTCCACTGGAGGGTCGCACCCTCGCCGCGCACGACCGATGACGGCTCGGTCGTGAGCCGGACGGCGGGGCGAGGCCCCGACTGTTTTCGGTCCAGCGATCGGACACGGGCCTTCTCCAACGTGAGGTGAAAGGGCCGCAGGCTCAGGGTCCGTGGTATGCCTTCCACGAACGCTTCCTCTCCGACCCTGGGGCCGTACCAGGGTTCGTCGGTCCCATAGCCGGGCTCCAAGTGCAACGTAACCTCCGGCTCACCCTGGCGCTCGGGGCTCAGACGCAGCACCGTAGGCCGCTCGGGAGGATCGGCGGAGACCACCCACAGCTTCAGCCTGGGGCTCCACTCGCCGCGCATGTCCCACCACCAAGTGTCGGCGTAGTCGCCCGTGAGCATCTGTTTCAGTCGCTGATAGCTGGAGTCTTGCTCGCGAGGAGTCGTCGAGGTCGCGGTCTCGACTTGGCACCCAACTGCGGCTGCGACGGCGACCGTCAAAGAGGCTAGGAGCCCGATGAAAATCCGACGGCTTGGCATGGCCGGCCCTCCAGCATCGTGAGTCTCTTATCGCGCCGCTCGCTCGGCCGGCTTTGCGCTCCCGGCCACAACAAGCCGCGTCTCCACCGGCGAAACCCGATAGGGCACGCTGGTATTATCCGGACCGACCAGCGTCGCGCGTGTGATCAGCTCGATCGAATACTCGCCCGGTTCGGCCGACTCCTCGGCGCGGCACCGCAACCGGTACTCCGTGTCTTGCGGTCCCAGGTCGAACGCTTCACACTCAACCCCCAGGGGCAGGTTCTGCGCGCTTAGGTTCACCGAGGAGGTGAACTCCGGCTCGCGCGACACCGTTCCCGTCAAGTCGCTCGTGCCTCCCGGCCGTATCGAGGTAACCTCCACGGCGGGCTTGATGCGGTAGCCC
>JAKZVK010000205.1:0-4745 GCA_047516085.1 Bryobacterales bacterium | reverse complement strand
ATTGGTTTCGCACGCTCCATCACCCACGGCGCGATAGGCGACTCTTCGCCCCAAGCGCGGCCGTGGTAGTTGAACTCCTCGCCGTACTTGAAGCCGTGCTTCGCGCCGACCGCCGCAGACAACTCCTCGACGTAGGCGCGGATCAGCGTACGAGTCGATGGCTCGGTGATTTCGTTCAGCAGCGAACTCGGCTTGCCCGCCATCGCGAGCCGCGCCTTCGTGTGAACCGCATAGCGGTGGTTGCGATTCCTGAGCGCCTGGATCGCCGCGACCTTGCGGTTGAAGCTCTTCGTGATGTCGACCGGCATGAACTTCGCCGATCCATGGCCGCCCTCGCCCGGGCGATAGGGCCGGTACGTTGCGTAGTAGTAAATTTCGCGCGGGCCGTGCCCTCTCAAGCCGGCGCGCGTAGCCTCGGGCAGGAAGTAACCACCGTTCGAGTAGTTGGTCTCCTCAGCCGCCCGCCCCGTGAAGAACTGGTCCCAGTCGGGCTCGTAGTGGGTGTAGGGATCGGGCAGAAAGAGCTTCTCCGGCTTCCAGTAGCGGATCATGATCGAGTAGTGGTTCCGCATCTCGTTACTGGAGTTGTGCGAAAGCTCTCCACTCTTGTCGTTGATGTTCAGGATCTCGCGGACACCCAGCATGCGCGCGGCCTTCTCGGCTTCCTCGACGTTGGCGAGGCGGGTCTCGGCCGGCCCCAGCGCGACGGAGTCCTTTTCGTCGTTGGCAGCTTGCACGACGTACACGTTGTAACCTTCGTCGATGAAGTTGGCGAGCGTGCCGCCGCACGCAAACAGATAGTCGCCCGATCCGGCCGTGATCACGACGATGTTCTTGGTGCGCTGCGCGCCCAGCGTGGAGACGAACAGCAACAGCAGCGCGATGGCCCCTAGCGTCTCCCCTCCAAACGTTCCCCTACGTCTCATTCTGTTGCTTCCCTTTCGAGGCCCCCACATTCTAGCACCATGACCCAGGTGGTCCGGCGGAAGCGCTCGCAGCCGTCAAACCCGTACCCTGCCCGGCAGAGTCACAGAAAAACAAAACAGTTTTCTCGTTTGTTTTCAGGCGATTCGTCGTTCGGAGAGGCGGTTGGCGGGGAATCGAACCCTACACTGTTTACAGAGGCGCACACAGCTTGGCGGCTCCGCACCCGCTAACAATTTTTGTCGTACAGGAGCATTGGTGGCTGGCCGATATGTTGTTTTGTGACGGACGCCGGCGGCGACAAAAAAGTAGCGCGGTCAGGAGCCTGACAGTGGGATACCCGGCAACAGTCAAAAAGAAGCTTGACCCCGCCCTCACGGGCCGCGAAGCCGAGAAACTTGAATCGGACCTTCGGCGGCGCATCATCGGGCAGGGCGAGGCCATCGAGCAGATCATCAACGTCTATCAGACCTACCTGGCGGGAATGAACAGCCCGGGGCGTCCGGTGGGCAACTTCCTGTTCCTAGGACCCACCGGCACCGGCAAGACCCGCGCCGTCGAAGCCACGGCCGAGTCGCTGCTCGGTGACGAACGGGCCGTCATAAAGATCGACTGCGCCGAGTTCCAGCACAGCCATGAGATCGCCAAGCTGATCGGTTCGCCCCCCGGCTACCTTGGGCATCGCGAGACACACCCGCTGCTGAGCCAAGAGGTCTTGAATCAGTTCCACACCGAGAAGCTCAAGATCTCGTTTATCCTGTTCGACGAGATCGAAAAGGCCAGCGACGCCCTGTGGAACCTGCTGCTCGGCATTCTCGACAAGGCCACGCTCACCCTCGGTGACAACCGCCGGGTGGACTTCTCGAAGACGATGATCTTCATGACGAGCAACCTTGGCACCGCCGAGATGAGCGCCATGACGAGCCCGGAGTTGGGTTTCGCAGCCAACCGTCCGGAACCGAAGGACCTGCGCTCTGACAAGATCAGCGCGCGCATCTCGAAAGCCGGCATCTCGGCCGCGCGGCGCAAGTTTACGCCGGAGTTCATCAACCGTCTCGACAAGATCGTCGTCTTCAAGACGCTGGGAGACGAGGAACTGCGGCAGATCCTCGATCTCGAGTTGGCCTATGTGCAGAAGCGCGTCTTCAACGGCACGCCGTTCCTCTTCCAACTCACCTCCGCGGGCAAGGACTTCCTGCTCGAACACGGTACCGACGCCAAATACGGCGCTCGGCACTTGAAGCGGTCGATCGAGCGTTCACTCGTCTATCCCATGGCGAACCTGATCGCAACGGAACAGATTCACGCCGGTGACCTGATCGAGGTCGACTTCGACCACGATCAGGCGGAGATGTCGTTCGAGCGCGCCGACGAAGACCTGCCCGTGTACGCCATGTTCCGCGCCGCGGGCCTTGACCTGCCCGAAGACTACGAACTCGGCCCCGGCCCCGTGCCCGTACCCCGCCCGGCCACCAACGGTATCCACAGCCTGACCAGGCGGTAGGGGTACTCGCAGGCCACAAGCTTGCCGAGTCCCGATTCCTCGGGACTGGCGTCCAAGAAATAGCACTCCGACAACAAGCAGCGATCGGCGTCCGGAAGAGACGCAAGACACGGAGTGACCCGAATCGACAGCGACGCCGGCAGCACCGGCGGACGCGGGATGCTAGAATCCCCTCGCGCGGGACGAAGCATTCGTGTAGCGCTCCAGCCAGTCCGATGATGTCTCTTCTATGGGTTGCCCTGGCGTCGCTCATTGTGGCGGCGCTGACGCTTTTTTCCGGCTTCGTCCTCGGCACGCTACTGATGCCGGTGTTCGCTCTGTTTTTCCCGCTGGAGGTGGCGGTGGGCGCGACTGCCATCGTTCACCTGGCCAACAATCTCTTCAAGGTTGGACTCATCGGCAAGCATGCCTCCTGGCCGGTCGCCATCCGTTTCGGTCTGCCGGCCATCCCCGCGGCGTTTCTTGGCGCCATGCTGCTGGGCCATGTCTCTAAACTGGAGCCGATCACCCGCTGGGACTTCGGCGGCCGCAGCCACGCTGTCACCTGGATCGGTCTGGTCATCGGGGTGCTGATCGCGGTCTTCGCGCTGTTCGAGTTGATTGCTTTTTTCGACACGCTTCAGTTCCCCAAGCGCTGGCTGCCGTTCGGCGGTTTCCTTTCAGGGCTGTTCGGAGGACTCTCGGGCCATCAAGGGGCGCTGCGGTCGGCGTTTATCTTGCAATGGGGACTGTCGAAGGAGGCCTTCATCGGCACAAATGTTGTCTGCGCCGTCGCCGTTGACTTCACACGGTTGGGAGTCTACGGTGCGTCGGCACTTCAGCGAGGCACGGAGCAGTTCGGGGACCCGGCCGTCTTGCGCCTGTTGGCAACCGCCACGCTGGCTGCATTCGTAGGGTCGTTTCTCGGAGCCAAACTGCTACCCCGCGTGACGATGACGTTCGTCCGGCGGCTCGTGGGCGTGCTGCTTCTTCTGCTCGCGGCCGCCATCGGGTCGGGGCTAATCTGAATCCGAGGGAGGTCAATAGTGTTTACGATAGGCGTTGGGTTTTGCTCGCAAGACACGAATATGTCAGCAGCTTTGAAGGCACATTGGGCCTGCACCTGGGTCGCTGTCTTTCTCGTTTGCTCGGCGGCCGTTCGGGCGGCGGACAGTCCGTTCTTCGAGACAGGCGCGGTCGTGAAATCCGACGGCGACCGTCTCTACCACAACGCCTACCCGACGGTTGCCCGTCTCACCAGCGACCGTTTGCTGGCGGTATTCGGCGCCTACTCCCAAGATCAGACCAGCGCTCGGGTAATGGCGGCACTCTCAGATGATGGCGGGCGCAACTGGTCCACCCCTAGGGAAATTGTTGACAATCCCGGACTGTGGGACGGCGATCCCAACGTTATCGTCGACGGCCCGCGCACCTTCGTCTATTGCACGACTCGCGAAGTCGAGTTGAAGACGATCGACAAGAGTACGGTGTTCATGGTCAAGAGCGAAGACGACGGCAAGAGTTGGTCGACTCCGGTCGAGATCTCGATGCCCAAGCAGTACGTCGCCGGCAAGCAGCACAAAGGCCTGCGCCTGGGGGACGGGACACTGCTAATGGGCTACTCCTGGGACCTGTGGGCCGAGAAGGGCACGCCGGCGCGCACCGAAGGCGAGATGAATATCGCGGCCGGGGCCCTGCGATCCACCGACGGCATCCACTGGAGGCCTTTCGGCGAGTTACACGTCTGGATTCCTAAGATGACGCCGTACTCCACCAACGGCCTGGACGAACCGGCGATCGTCGAGCTGGCCGACGGGGAGATTCTGATGGTGATGCGGACCGGATCAAGCCGTCACTATGAGAGCCGAAGCCGCGACGGCGGTCTCACCTGGGCGCCCCCGCGTCCCAGCTCGCTGACAGGCCACAATACGCCCACGGGATTGTGGCGGCTCGACCGAAGCGACGAGATCATCGCCATTTGGAACAACTCTCCCGTGAACCGCCGCCCCTTGAGCGTGGCGATCTCCGCCGATGGCGGTCGTACCTGGAGTCCCCCGCGCAACGTCGCGGAGTCAGACGGGACACAGGTGTCTTATCCGAGCATCACGCAAGCCGCCGACGGCGCCTTCGTTGCCCTCTGGCAGCAACAGCTTGCCGAGGGTGGCCGAGACGTCCGCTGGGCCCGCTTCAATCGGCAGTGGGTACTGGGGAAGTAACGGCGAACCGAAGCAATTGGCAGGGGGCTCAAATGGCGTTGCCGGGGGTTCGAATGAGGGACAGGAACTCTTCGCGGGTCTGCTGCTTCTCGCGGAACTCCCCCAGCATGGTGCTGGTCACG
>JAKZVK010000204.1:0-7804 GCA_047516085.1 Bryobacterales bacterium | reverse complement strand
GTCGGTGCGGAGCTTCTGAAGACGAATGAGTAAGAGGCACGCCGAGGATTCTGTGATGCGTTGTAGCCAGACGTGGGGAAGCCGCCGCTCGTCGATAATGTTCTTGATTTGCTCGCCGCCGTAGTCGGGCCAGATCAGATCAGCCTTGTCCTCGTCACCAACGATAATCGGCCAGCGGCTGTCCTGGTAGCTAGCGGTTGGGGTATGACCTGCCGCCAGGCCTGCATCCAAACACGCCATCACTGCTTGGAACGGCTCCAGATTCGTGGCTGCGCCGTCCATCCGGACCTGCCCATCCTCTTGCATCAAGCGCTTCAACAGCTGGCCTCCATAGTGGGATTTGCCCACGTCGGACTCGCCGATCACCAGTATGGACTTGTCGAGGCCTGCCATTTGTCTACCTCGCACGAATCATAAAGAGGGGGTCGAGTGTCTCGGCCGCGCGTTCCGGAAGGCGCACAGTCGCGCGCTGGACGTTCAGCGTCCAACGAAAAAGGTCGACGAGCCCCCGTCCAGTGTCAGGGCCATCAGGTGAGGACACGATGCTAACCGGAAACTCCACAACGGGCGCGAGCGCCCGGCACACGGTGCTTCGTACCGTGTTTTTCGCGTCGTCATGGAGCGGGACGTCCAGTTTCGTCCAGACGAGAGCAACGGGTCTCCCGCGCCGCTCGGCCGCCAAGCGGCGAGCGAGGAGCTGAATGTCTGTGCGGGCTGCGCCCCTCTCGTGGCCCCCCAACGCTTCGCGGTCGGCGACCAAGAGAAACGCATCGGCATGTTCCGCAGCCCATCTGGCCCCTTCGGCATCCGGGGCTGCGCGATTAACCGCCCAACTCCGGAACCACTCGCCGGGAGCATCGGTCATGACATAGTCCCTGCGTTGATCCCCTGCCCGGTCAAAGGCCAAGTGGAGCAGCCCCGGCACGCGCGTGCCTCGACTAGACGTGTGCGGCGGAAACGTTGGCGCAATTGAACCGGGCTCCCAGCGCAAGGAGCTGGCAACCGCCTCCCATCCCGCGAGTGACCAAGATTCAGAGAACCGCAGTTCATCGTCGAGCATGGCACCGCGCCCGAGTAACAGATACCAGGCAGCGAGCAGTGTGGTCTTGCCCGCGTTCTGGGGTCCCATGATTGCCAGCACCGTCGGCTTGAGCCGACCAGCGATGAATCCGAGGTCCGCGAGTCCGAGAACACCTCCAGACCAGGGCAGGGCTACGGTGTCTGGGGGCAGTCCGTCGTCGGGCTTCCCCGTAGAACCCGCTTCCAGAACGGGGCACTGCGAATGGTCGAGGTGGCCCAGATGGCATCTCACATCCGGCCAGAAACATGCCTCCCGCGGGCATTGCGCCATGACTTGTTTATGTCCTTCGTGTACGCTTCCGCGAGGTCCGACGTTTGGGAGCCGACGCTTCTGCAATAGTCGGACGTTTGGGAGCCGACGCTTCTGCAATAGCTCGGGCGGCCTGAAGTTCGCGAAACATCCAAACTGACCACTCCGGTAAGGTGAGCGGTGCGTCCGGACTGACCCCGACCAGCTCCCGAAACCCGCGGTCGTCGATTTGCGGCACAGCGTCTGGGTGGCAGACCATTCTTAGAAGCGGGCCGCGCCCCACTGGAGCCGCCACAATTTTGCCCGTCTCTGCCCGCAGCTGGGCCAGAAGGTCGGTAGCGCGGGTCTTCTCGACCAGGGCGCGAATAGGGACTTTCTGGTCATTATCAATGGTCGGTAAGGCAATGACAGTCTCTCGCAGGAAAGCGGCGACGCTCGCAGGCGAGAAGGTAGGGACGCATCGATGCAGGTCAAAAGCCATCAACACTGCGGCGTCGAATACCCCCATGTCTCGATAACTCATCCGTGCGCTCGGGGAGAACAGGGCCGCCTTCCACCACAGGAGGTGCGTGCGTCGCTCAACCCCGGCGGTAGCAGCGCCGAAAGCCTGCAGTGAAGTGGATAGATGCTCGGACATCGCTCCCGTCGTCTCTGCGCGAATTCTTGCTAGCTCTTGCCCTTCAACGGATAAGTACTCAAGTGCGCGAGTGATTGCGTCCGCAACGGTCGCGGCTGCGCGCACCCCGAACTCATAGGCCCAGCGTCCCGGGTCGTTTTGGGGCGAGTAAGGATTACCCTCTGTGTTGACCTCCCCGCGATTCGGATGAGTGGTGGTGGGGCCTGCGGCGGCATGAAGCTCCTCGGTGAGGCGGTCTTTGTCTATACCCGTCGAAGAGACATTGATTGCGAACGCTGTAAGTGATTCGGAGTCGATCGCGGGTGAGGGGATCGAAGCGTGTGTCGCCCATTCCGTCTCGGAGCGTTCTTCCACTTGCCTATGGATGTCGTCAACGACCTCAGCCCATATATCCTGCTCGCCGTCATTGTCCATCAACGGGAGTACGTTGCGGGCGGATGCGACGAATGCAACCGCCACCCTATCAGTTTGGGCGCAGGCTCGGATCAGCGCGTCCAACAACATCGCCCGGAACACCGTTACCGGCGTATCGGCGAAGGTGTTGACGAACGTCTGCCAACGAGCTCGTAGAGCATCCCCTACTTCGAGGATTGTCGGGTCAGTGGCCGGCACATTAGGGTCGAAGGCCACGAGGGCAAATGGAGAAGCCTTGGCTGGCGTGTCTTGGAGGGTGCCGGAGAGATCTACTGCTGTTTGCCTTAGGCGAGCGAGCTTGTCGTCATCCCCACGTACGTTGATCAGTCCCTTGTTTAGGAACCGCAGCAATATATCGTCGCTCACGAAAAGCTCTCCTATCGGGTCCGGGTCTCCGCGATCGGGGTGGCCGCAGCCGCCGTCCGCCGCGAGGAGGAGCGCCGCCCCGCGGGCTTCGGCGGCCGAGCGCGTCCATGGGTTCGGATTCTAGCCCAACGAGGGCTCGCCGGCCAGACGGAGCCCGTTCTCTCTGGCGGCAAGGGTGTAGGCCTGGGGTCCGATAACGGCTCTTTGGTTAACCGGCCAGCCCGGAATTCCGCGGCGGCGGCTCGACCGACGCCCACAAGCCTCTCCCGAAACGTGGCGCGGGTCGTCCGGCGCTGGAAGGTGTTGATGTCGACCAAGTCGTCGATCAGCTCGGCGACCGCGGGAGTCCTCCAACTCGGTCGGACGCCGGCACTCCCGGAAACACGGGCGCGCGCCGCCGCGGTCGGTAGCAGGTGGCGATGACGGTCGGCGACGAGCTGATGAGCGCCGGGGGCCGCCTCGCCGGCGCCGGCGAGGCCTCGTCGACGAGCTGCAGCGCTGGCGACCACGCTCCGCGGCCGGGGCCAGGGCCGATGGTCGATCTGCACAAGCCAGCGAGCTGCCCGAAGTACGGCGTGTCGGACGGTGACGAGAGCCCCCGTCGCCGCCGTTGGGGTCGAACGCAGGCCCGTCGCAGGGCGCCCGCAGCCACGCCGCCGCGGACGGTGGTTGGAGAGGACGGCGACCATGTCCGCGGCCTCGAACGGAGGGGCCTCCCCCGGCCGGGTACGGCGACGTGCTCGTCCTCTGGAAGCGGACCGCCTCGGCCGCAACCATGACCCATCTGGTCAAACACCTCTGCATGACCTGTCCGCCCGCGGCGTCGCGGTGGCCGCGGCCTGCTTCCGCCTCGCCCGTGAGCCCAGCCCGGTCGGGGAACGCACGGCCCTCGGTCTTTGCGGGCTATCGGGCGGACCGTCGGCGGCCGCGGCCCGGGGACAGGCGGGGCGTTCGGGGCGCCGGACCTGTCCGCTCGTCCAAGTCGCCCTCGAGCGGGACCGGTTCGACGACGCCGTGATCCTGCGCGGCCGTGGCCGGAGCGCTCGTGGCAGACGCGCCGTCCGCCCCCGCGAGAGCTACGTCCGGACGCCGCGCCTTCCACTCCTTGTTCGACGTCTTCCTGCCGGCAAGGTTGCACTCGCCCTGCCCTGGCGCGCCGGCCCGCACCTCCGCTGATGCCACCGGCAGCCGGTGGCGGTGCCAACAGCACGGATCCTCCGCGCATCGGGCCAGGCCATGCCGTCAAGGACAGCCTGATCGCCGCTACGGCGCTCGCGCACGGGCTGGTCGTCGCCACCCGGAACCGGACCGACTTCCAAAAGGCCGGTGTCGACGTGCTCGACCCCTTCGAATAACGGCGCGGAGCGTGATTACCCACGATGCCAACATCTACTGCACCTCGATGCGTATCCGGCAGTGGTCGCTCGGCCCGAAACCCGCCTCATCGTTCATGGCGTACACCCGAACCCCGTCCTGGAACCCCTGCGAAGCGAATACGTAGTCCAACTGATTGCCGCTGAGAATACCCTCGTCGCGCATGCGGCGCCGCTGCGGCGCCGAGAGGTAGGTTGGCACGTTGCTCGTGTCTCTCGGCAACCCCTGCGGCAACGGATCCGCCTGCCTGTCCGCCTCTGGCCACCGCGGTCCCTTCAACTCCAGTCCGAGCGCCTGCATCCGGTCGAAGATGGTCCGTGCGCGCGCCGGTTTCTCCAACCGGTTGTTCGCCATTGCACCGTAGATTGTATTGAGGTCTCCCGCTACCAGCATACGGTGCGCGGAGGGGTTCGTGTGGCCGATAAAGGTGGACAGGTCGGAGATGATTCGGTGCGCGGAGGCATCGGAGTATATTCGGAAAGGTCGTCCTCCCCTCTCTGGCGTTTCGTGCTGCGCCCACGGATGCGTGTCGAGCCAGCGTGCGTACATCGAGAACACGAAGAACGGCCGGCCGGATGATCGCTTCCCGGAGCGTAACGGCGTGACGCGGGCTGCCGCGAGCGTGCGCTGGTCGCTCATCCCGATGGTGTCCTGCTCCAGGCCTCCAGATTCGAGAGCGATCGGTGCGAACGCATCGACCTTGACCCGATCCGACAGCCGTACCACCGCCGGCCAAGCGTCGGACAAGTCCCAGTTCCAGATCCGTCCATTTCCGGTCATTTCCGCCAGGCGCCGAGCCGCCCCCTTCCCCACTTCCTGCAACAGAGCAACATCCGCGTCCATCTTTTCGAGCTCTTGCGCACGCATCGGCACTGCGGTTGATGTTCCAGCACACTATCCTGACCATGGGCTCACCCCCTCACGGCATCCCCCGAGCAAGCCATGGTCTGCCGGGGCCGGGCAGTCGCAGAGCGCCATACGGGCTCTTGCGGTTCTCTTGCTTCGCCCGCGCATGGTACCCGATCCGGCGGGCCGCTCCACCGAGGCCGCGCCCGACGCGCTCGACTTGTCAAGCTGCCGCTCCGGCGACGTTCGGCCGCGAGCTCATCCCGGCACAGTTGGCCGCGCCGGCTCCGTCTGGCCGCCGAACTATCGTTGGGCTAGAATGGAACCCATTGGACGCCCTCTGGCCGAACCCGGAGCGCGTCGAACGACGGACGATTACAGCCCCTGGGAAAACCCAATGAGAGCCATAGAAAAGGCAATCGCCGACCGCCAAAGTGAGATCAAGCGGTCGGTCGTGCGCGCACGCGTAGGCGCTCGCGGACTTCCTCGTAAACATGCAGCGGCGTGCCTGCCTCGATCGTGACGGCGATCGCGTAGCGAACGGCGTTCCCCTGGTTCCCCGCCTCGTCCTTGCACCACACGCGTACGGATAGATGGCCATCGTCGATGAATGGCACTGCCCGTTTGCCTGAGAATCTCTCGTGGAACACGGTACCCTTCTTGACCGATGGGTCGGCCGGCTGGTACCTGAAGCGTGAGACGCCCAGGGCCTGCTTCGCGTTGACCGCGTCAGCCTCGAGCTTCACGGTGCGGTAGCTTTGGTGACCGGCCTTGACCGGCGTAAACCACGCGAGCGTGATAGACACCTGCCGTGGGTCGGTGACGCGTTCGAGCGAGCGCGGGAGCGGAATGCGGTAGCGGTGTGCGTGATTCGGTTGCAACGTTCCGTAGCCGACAAGCGTCGCTTGGTTTTCCGCGCAGTCGAGCACTCTGGCGATGTCGGGAACGCCGAACCCGAGAAACCGCGTCGCGTTGGCCGTGCGTGCAACCGATTGCCGCGGATCGTCCGGGCCGCAAATGTCCTTGATTAGATCTCCTTTATCGTTCCAGCGCGCGCTGTGAACGAGAAGCGTCTTGACGACGGCCGCATAGTACGCGGGCGGCACGTCAGCGAGCAGCGAGCCGCCGTCGCGGTCCATTATAGAATCGAAAATCCTGTGCGCGTCGCGCGTCGCAAGAGCTGTCGCTGAGCTTGTGCCGTCGGCGTAGACGGTCTGATTCAGGCGCCCCAGGTTTGCGGAGTCTGGGGCCGCGGCCCCGAGACCATACGTGCGCTGCGCAGGGCCGAATCCGACGCGGACGCCCGCCCCGGCGCCGACCATGCGCACATGCTCGCGGCCTGCGGGGAGAAAGAGATCGGGCTTCACGGCGCGCCGGTACCCCAATCCCATGGCGCAGCTCGCGTTGGGCAGCGCCGGATCGTCGAACGGGTCGACCGCCATCAAGGGGGCGACCCGGTTCGCCACATTGTCTGTGTGCTGCGCGCCGATCGTAAGGACGTTGACCGCTTCCGCGGGAGAAAGGAGCGAGCGCTCGTGTTTGGCGGCGAACATCGCGGTCAGGACCGCGCGTTCGCGCTCCTGCGGCGTTGCCGCTTCGAATTCCGCCCACTGGTTGAATTCCGGCAGCACCAGTTGATCGGGTACGTTGCCGGCGCTCACGAGAAACACGATGCTGTATTTCGCGGCGAGGAAATCGAGAAGGCGGGCGAGCGGACTCACCAGATTCGCAAACGGGCGCCGTCTGTCGCAGATAGAGAGGTTGACGAGGAAGACTGTGGGGGCGACGCTCGGCTGGCCCTCGACTCCCTTGATGCGGACAATCGCGTTGTAGAGCGTATCGACCAGAAGCCGGTCGCCTGGCGTGTGCTCGTCAAGATCATCGGCGGGCGCAATCATCAATGGGCGCACGTAAAGGGGCCGCGTCAGCGCTGGCTCCGGCGCGTTAAGGTCGCCGTGAAGAACCAGCGACGCCATCGCCGTGCCGTGAAAGCGGCGGTTGACGAGGGCGCGGGCTTGTAGGTCGTCAGGATCGTCGAGTGTTAGGCGTCCGGCCAGGCGTTCGTGACCCTGCAGCGGCACGCCATCGAGCAACGCGGCAATGGGTTGACCGGCGGCAAGGAGCTGATGGCCGATCGGCGCTCCGTCTTCAAGGGCGTCGGCAGCAGGTGCCGAGAGGACGGTTTGCGGACGAAGGAACATGACGTCGTCGGCAAGCGCAAGGGCGACGTTGCCGCGGGCGATCAGCGCCGGAATAGCCGCCGCGGGGATGTCGATCAGTACGCCCTGATAAGCGATCTCCGGAATCAGGGCTTCGTGGAGGACGGCGCCGCCCGCTTCGGCGACAAGCGCACGGAACGCGAGTCGCGCCTGCTCGCGCCGCTCCAGGGTGCGGCGGTACCACAGCTCGACTTCCGTGCGGACGGGGCGGTTCGGGTGACGGTGCGATTCCTCCAACCAGTACGCAATCGTCGCATCGGGAATACGGTCCTGCGGCCCCCATGGCCGGACGGTACGCAGTTGGGCGAACAGGTGCTTGAACGGCGCGAGGCCCTCGCCGAGCTCCTGCCCGGCAACCCAGCGGTCCCACAGACGGATGAATTCTCCGAGCGCCGCGACGTCGGGCATGGCAAGGTAAAAGCGTCCGTCGACGAGCTTGTCTACGCGGCGCTGGCCTTCTCGTCCCCTGCGGGTGTCTTTCTTGGCGAAGAATTCGTCGGGCGCGCTTTCGGTTTCGTACTCGACCATCAGTTCGAGGCCGGGGACGCGCGCGGCGGCTCTCGCAAAGTCGGCAACCGTGCCGGCGATCTCGAAGACGATGACGCGGTCGGGTGCAAG
>JAKZVK010000203.1:0-14958 GCA_047516085.1 Bryobacterales bacterium | reverse complement strand
TGCGCAAGGGATCTCGTTCTATGTCCGGTCTGACAAGAGACTCCGGTTCCGATTTGAGATCCGGGAGCAGGATGCTCATGGGCTGATGGGCGAGGAGTACTTCAGCCGAACCTTCTTGACGACACCGGAGTGGCGCTGCGTCAACATCTCGTTCGAGAAGCTGCGGTGCATCGCCAAGGGCAGGGACGGCAAGCTCGATCCTTCAAAGATCAGCGGCATCTACCTGGTCGCCGACTACTCGGTGTTGACGCTCGAAGCCTCAGGTAGGCTCTGGCTTGACGAGTTCAAGGCTTATCCTTGAGGGCGAGAATGTAGGCGTCAGGCGGCCGGCTGAATTCTAAAGGCGCGGCGACTGCGGGTTCGATAGGTAGAGAAGCCGCGGCGGTCGAGCGTCAGGACATCCAGGATGGCGAGGCGCTCAGCCAGCAGGACTAGCGTAGCGTCCGCATAGTCCATGGGGGTGTCGGAATACTGGGCCATCAGGGTGGCGGCGGTGCACAGTTCCGCGGGCTGAGAAAAGTCGTGCACTTGCATTTGGCTGGCTGTAACGAGCTCGGCCAGCAGGGCCGGGCCGTCCGCCGTGGCGGACAGGAAGTGAATGGCTTCCGTGATGACGGCGCCGGTGGTGTGAAGCCGGCCGGAGAATTCGGCCAAACAGGCGGCCACGGACTCGTGCGCCGGGTCCCTGGCGTTGAGGTACGCGACCAGTGGGCCGGTGTCAACCAACAGGGACTTCACCGCCGCCAGTTGCGCTCCTTCAGATGCTTCCGCCAGGGGTCCGTGGGTTCGGGCAGAGTCAGACGACCGCGCACGTGACTGGTGCGTTCCGCGATCGGCCGCTCGGTGACCGCCTCCTCAAGGACTTCGCGGACAAGTTCGGAGACGGTCTTGCCGAGACTCTTGGCGCGCCGCTGCAAGGCCTGGTGGAGCTCCGCGCCGGTGCGAACCGTGAGTGTCGTACTCATGTATTACATCGTATGACAGATCGCTTCGCGGAGCAAACTGGGCGTTGCGGGTGAGAGGCTGCTTCTGGGAAGCGGCTGCAACAGTGATACGGGGGTTCTCAACGCTTGCTTACGCGCGCGGCTCGGAGTTTCGGGTAGCGGCGCAGTTCGAGGTCAGGAGCGCCACTCTTACCCGCTAGATCGAGAATCTGACGGCGCGGAGTCGCCCGTGCCGGTGGCCGCGAGCATAATGGAGTGCTCGCTCCATCGGTCGACGGGGCTGGCGGGGCCGAGCTTGCCGCGGCACATGACCGCCAGCGTGTCACACACGCCCAGAAGCTCGGGGAGGTAGGAGCTGACGAAGATCACGGCCTTGCCCTCGCCCGCCAACCGGCCGATCCATTCGTAGATCTGTATCTTACTCGCAACGTCGATGCCGCGCGTCGGCTCGTCGAGCAAGAGAACGTCGCAGTCGTGATGCAGCAGGCGTGCGAGCTGAACCTTCTGCTGATTGCCGCCGGAAAGAGAATCGACCGGTGCCTGAGACGAGGCGGTGCGGACGCTTAGCTTGGTGATCCAGGCATCGGCGGCCGCGCGCATCCGGCCGCGGCTCAGCCAACCGTGCCGGACGTACGGTTCGAGCCGCGAGAGGACCAGGTTGTCTTCGACCGAAAGCGCCCCGGCCAGTCCCTCGGTCTTGCGGTCTTCGCTGAGCAGGCCCACGCCTTGACGCAGGCGCTCGGCGGGTGTAGCGGGGCCGGTAAAGGCCGCTACGCGAATGTCGCCTCGTTGAATGGGCGTCAGTCCGAAAATGGCGCGCAGCATCTCGGTTCGGCCGGCGCCGATCAGGCCGGCGATGCCAAGGATCTCGCCGCGGCGCAGGGCGAGCGAAGCGTCGTAAACGCCCGCCGCGCCGAGGGAGGAGAGTTCGAGCACGGGTCCGCCGATGTCGTGCGGGCTGCGCGGAAACATGTCGTCGAGCTCGCGGCCGACCATCCAATGGATCACGCGGGCGGTGGGGGTGTCGGCAACGGCGCCCGTCCCGACGGAGCGCCCGTCGCGCAAGACGGTGAGCGAGTCGGCAACCTCCTCGACCTCTTCGAGGAAGTGGCTGATGTAGATGACCGAGACTCCACGCGCGCAGAGAGTCTTGATCACATGGAAGAGTCGTTCCACATCGGGGCGCGTGAGGCTGCTGGTCGGCTCATCGAGGATGATGATCGTGGCCTTGGTCACCAGCGCACGAGCGATCTCGACGAGCTGTTGCGCGCCGATGCTGAGTTGGCCGGCCACGGCGTCCGCACGGATCTCGGGATGGCCGAGGGTGTCGAGCGCCTGTTCGGTCTGGCGGCGCATTTCCCCGAGGTCGAGCCAGCCGTTGCGGGTCGGCTCGACGCCCAGCAGAACGTTCTCGGCGACCGAGAGGTGGGGCGCTAGCGCCAGCTCCTGATAGATCATCGCAACGCCGGCTCGCCGCGCCTCGAGCGGGTCGGCGGGGCGGTACGGCTGCCCGTCGATCGCCATCTCCCCGGCGTCGGGTGCGTGTACGCCGCTGAGGGCTTTCACTAACGTGCTTTTGCCCGCGCCGTTCTCGCCGACTAGGGCATGGACCTCGCCGGGTTGCACCGTAAGCTCGACGCCGTCGAGGGCGCGGGTGGCGCCGAACGACTTACGGACACCGGTCATGCGAAGGCGGGGGTGGGCCAAACTAGTCACGGCTCGTCAGGCGGCGCAGTCAGCGGCTCGGATTGGGTCAGGGTCGATGGGTGGAGAATGCTGTCCCGCTGAGTTATTGCTCGAGGTACTGGTCGAACGGGGGACGCAGTAGAGCTTGGATCTCGGGCTGGGCCATGTTTTCGGGCGTAGCGACCGTGACGCCGGTGTCGACGCGCGCTTGGGGCTGCCGGTTCGAGCCGTCCACGTACTCGACGATGGTCCTCACGCCCAACTCGCCCATGAGAAACGGATCTTGTAGGACCAGACCCTGCAGACGGCCGTCTTCCAAGGCCGTGATCAGCTTTTCGCTGCTGTCGAAGCCCACGAACTTCACCTGGCCTGCCTTGCCCGAATCGGTCAGTGCGCGCAGCATGCCGAAGGTGGTCGATTCGTTAGGGCAGAAGATGCCGTCGACCTCGGAGAAGCGATTGAGCAGGTTTTCGCCCACTTGGTATGCAGTTTCGGTGGTGACGCCGCCGTACTGGTTGTCGCTGAGGATCTCGATACCGGGATGCTTGCGGACCTCTTCGAGGAAGCCCTCCTCGCGCTGCATGGTGCTCTCGGCGCCGACGATGACGCGCATCAGGATGATCTTGCCGTTGCCCCCGAGAATCTCGACGAGACGACGTCCGCCTAGGGTGCCGCCTTGGCGGTTGTCGGTCGCTACGAAGCTGATATGCTCGTCCCCCTCAAGGCCGGAGTCGATGATGACGGTGGGGATGCCGGCGCGTTTGGCTTCCCCGACAACCCCGCGCAGGCCGGTGCTATCGAGCGGCGCGAGAACGATGCCGTCCACGCCACGGGAGATCATGTCTTCGACGACCGAGATTTGCTGCCCACGGTCGTCCTCAACCTGAGGTCCCTTCCAAACGATCTCGACGCTCAGATCGCCAGCGGCCTTCTCGGCTCCGGCATGGATGGATTTCCAGTATTCGTGGGTCGTCCCCATCGGGATGACGGCGACGGTGAGGCGCGACTCGTCAATCGAAGGGCTGTCTTGGCAAGCGACAAAAAGAAACGCCAGTCCTGCGAGAGCGGCAGGAAGCCGGCGAAGCTGTCGGGAGCTTTGTGTGCCGAGCATGGCCTCGACTGATTGTAGCGTGCAATGCCCCCGGTCCTGGGAGAGCCGGCATGCCGTTCAGACTGGAGTTCGTTCTCGTCCGGGGATTCGAGTTGGCCAAGGGCAAGAGTGCCTGCGGCCGCTCTTCGGGCGGACGCAGCGGTCTGCCCCCTACGAATTAGGTGGGTCGCGGCGTACTGCGGCAGGCGGCACGGCATGCCATGCCCCCACAGCAGCTAGTCGCTCATCGCGGCGAGGAACTCGCCGTTCGAGCGTGTCTTGCCCATGCGGCTGAGCAGCAGCTCCATCGATTCAACGGGCGACATTTGGCTGAGGACCTTGCGGAGCACCCACACCTTGTTGAGCTCTTCCTGAGAGAGCAGTAGCTCTTCTTTGCGCGTGCCGCTTTTCGCGATGTCTATTGCCGGGAAGGTGCGCTTGTCGACCAGACGGCGCTCAAGATGGATCTCCATGTTGCCGGTACCCTTGAACTCCTCGAAGATCACGTCGTCCATACGGCTTCCGGTTTCAACCAGAGCCGTCGCGACGATCGTGAGCGAGCCGCCTTCCTCGATGTTGCGCGCGGCGCCGAAGAAGCGTTTCGGGCGCTGCAGCGCATTCGAGTCGACGCCGCCCGAGAGCACCTTGCCCGAAGGCGGGACGATGGTGTTGTAGGCGCGCGCCAAGCGCGTGATCGAGTCCAGCAGGATGACCACATCTTTCTTGTGCTCAATGAGCCGTTTGGCTTTTTCGATGACCATCTCGGCTACTTGAACGTGTCGCGTGGCCGGCTCGTCGAAGGTAGAGCTGATCACCTCGCCCTTCACCGAGCGCTGCATGTCGGTCACCTCTTCGGGGCGCTCGTCGATCAACAGGACAATCATGACAACGTCCGCGTGGTTCGCTGTGATCGAATTGGCAAGCGACTGTAGCAGCATCGTCTTGCCCGTGCGTGGCGCCGCGACGATCAGACCGCGCTGGCCCTTGCCGATCGGTGTCAGCAGGTCCATGACGCGGCCACTCAGGTTCTCTTTCGTTGTTTCCAGGTGAAGCCGCTGATCGGGATAGAGCGGCGTCAGGTTGTCAAAAAAGATCTTGTTGCGCGAGGCTTCAGGCGGCTCGAAGTTGATGGCCTCGACCTTGATCAAGGCGAAGTAGCGCTCACCCTCCTTGGGCGGACGCACCTGCCCGGAAACTGTGTCGCCGGTGCGCAGGTCAAAGCGCAGAATCTGGGATGGAGAGACGTAGATGTCGTCGGGGCCCGGAAGGTAGTTGTACTCGGGGGCGCGCATGAAGCCGAACCCCTCGGGGAGCGTCTCGAGCACCCCCTCGGAGAAGATGAGGCCGCTCTTCTCGGCTTGGCCTTGGAGAATCTTGAAGATCAGTTCCTGCTTGCGCAGGTTGGCCGTGCCTTCGATCTTCAGTTCCTTGGCCTGCTCGGTGAGCTGGGCAATATTCATTTCTTTCAGAGCAGCCAGATCCAGAGCGGGCGTCTGCTCCTGCGTACGAGTTGCCATGTGTCCCTCGGGATGGAGATTTAGGTTGTGGAAAGGTTAGGACGCGAGGGCTTCACGAATCGCGCTCCACAGCGCGGGAAGTCCCTCGGCCGTCTTGGCTGAGAAGGGTAGAACGGAGCCGACCTGCTGCTCGACCGTTCGAAGGGCTCGAACTCGCTCCGCCGCCTTTAATTTATCAGATTTCGAGGCCACGACGACGAACGGCTTTGCGTGAGCCGTCAGCCAGTCGCGCATTTGTTCGTCGAGCGGGGTCGCTCCGTGGCGGGAATCGATGATCAAGACCACCAAGCACAGCGGCTCCCGGTCGAGCAAATAGCTCTCGGCAAGCCGCCGCCAATCCTCGAGCGCCTTGCGGGAGACCTTGGCATAGCCGTAGCCGGGCAGGTCGACGAAGTAGAACTCGCCGTCGATGCGGAAGAAGTTCAACGTGCGCGTGCGGCCGGGCGTACGGCTGGTTTGTGCCAGTTGACGCCGGTCTAGGGGTCCTTCCGACGACTTGCGTCTTGTGCCGCGCAGCAGCAGCGTGTTGAGCAGGCTTGACTTGCCGACGTTACTGCGGCCGACGAAGGCCACCTCGGGAAGACGGTCTTTTGGGAGTTGGCGCGCCGACGCGGCGCTCAGGACGAACTCAACGGACATGATTAGGAGAGGTTGCGACGAGTGCCGTCGCGAACGCGGGACGGTTTCCCGATCCGATCCACACTCAGGCTGCGGAAGCCAGACTCGAGTCCGCCCAAAGGCCGACACGGACCGCGCGGAGCACGCTATGCCCTTGCGCATGCCCGAACACCGGCTAGTGCGGCAATTTCTTCTCTTCGGCTGGGGCGGGCTGCGCCGCTTGGATGATCTCAGGCGGAACGCTCGGCTGACCCAGCCCAGCCAGTGGGCGCTCCAGGGCGATCATCAGCACTTCGTCCATGTTTTCCACGAAGTGCAGCTTGACGTCTTTCTTGATGATTTCCGGAATCTCAGGGAGGTCCTTCTCGTTCTCCTTCGGCACGATCACCGCATGGATGCCCTGGCGGTGAGCGGCGAGCAGCTTCTCCTTCAATCCGCCGATGGGCAGCACTTTGCCCCGCAACGTCACCTCGCCCGTCATGGCGACATCGCCGCGAACGGGAATACGGGTCAGGGCGCTGACGAGGGTGGTCGTCAACGTGATACCGGCCGAGGGCCCGTCCTTGGGGATCGCTCCCTCGGGGAAGTGCACGTGGATGTCGAGATGCCGGTAGAAATCCCTGGGGATGCCGAGATTTTGCGACCGCGAACGGACATAGCTCATCGCCGCCTGTGCCGACTCTTGCATCACGTCGCCGAGCTTGCCGGTGGTTATGAACTTACCTTTTCCGTCAAGCAAGGTCGCTTCGACCGTGAGAAGCTGGCCGCCGACTTCGGTCCAGGCCAGACCCACTGCCGCGCCGATCTCGTTCTTCTTGTCGGCGGTGAGGTCGCGGTATCTGGGCACCCCGAGCAGGTCGGACAAATTCTTCGGGGTGACGGTCGTTCCGCGCTTCTTTGCGCCCTTCTCCCGAGAGACGACCTTGCGGGCCACCTTGCGGCAGGTGTTGCCGATCTCTCGCTCGAGGTTGCGCACGCCTGCCTCGCGTGTATATTGCTCGATCATCCCCAGTAAACCGTCACGGGAGAACTTCAGGTCCGTGTCTTTGAGGCCGTTGCTGGAGAGTTGCTTGGCGATCAGGTGGCGCTCGGCGATCTGAACCTTTTCGTACTCGGTGTAGCCGGTCAGCCGGATCACCTCCAACCGGTCGAGCAACGGCGCCGGCATGGTATGGAGCACGTTCGCGGTGGCGATGAAAAACACCTTGCTCAAATCGTATTCGACGTCGAGATAGTGATCCATGAACATGTGGTTCTGTTCGGGATCGAGCACTTCCATCAGTGCGGCCGACGGGTCGCCACGGAAGTCGGTCGACATCTTGTCGAGCTCATCAAGCATGAAGACAGGGTTTACCGTGCCGGCCTTCTTCATCATCTGGATGATCTGGCCCGGCAACGCGCCGATGTACGTGCGGCGGTGGCCGCGAACCTCGGCTTCGTCGCGAACGCCGCCCAGCGACAGGCGGATGAACTTGCGTCCGGTGGCGCGGGCGACCGACTTGCCCAGCGACGTTTTCCCGACGCCCGGAGGCCCCACGAAGCACAAGATGGACCCGCGCGGGTCCTTCACCAGGCGGCGCACCGCGAGGAATTCGAGGATGCGCTCTTTGACCTTGTCGAGACCATAGTGGTCGTCGTTGAGCACCTTCTCGGCGAACGAGAGATCACGGATTTCCCGAGACTTCTTCTTCCACGGCACGGCCAGCAGCCAATCGATGTAGTTGCGTGACACGGTGGATTCCGCCGACATCGGCGGCATGTTTTCCAACCGGTTCAGCTCGGCCATCGCCTTCTCGCGGGCGTCCTTGGTCATGCCCGCCTCTTCAATCTTCTTGCGCAGCTCGTCGTACTCGCTCTTCTCGCCTTTGCCCAGTTCCTTCTGGATGGCCTTGATCTTCTCGTTGAGGTAATACTCCTTCTGCGCCTTCTCCATCTGGCGCTTCACGCGGCCCTGGATCGTGCGATCGACGTTCATCTTCTCGAGCTCGATGTCGAGGACATCCGCGATGCGCGTCAGGCGCTCGTAAGGATCGAAGATCTCGAGCAGGTCCTGCTTTTCCGGGACGGTCAGCTGCAGATTGGCGCCGATGGTATCGGCCAGCTTGCTGGGATCGTCGACCCGCACGGCGGCGATCATGCTCTCGTAGTTGAGGTTCTGGCTCTGCTTGACGTACTGCTCAAACAGCGACGTCACGCGGCCGATCAGCGCCTCGCTCTCGGGCGGCGCGTCGGCGCGCGGCGGGTGTACCGCGACGACGGCCCGGTGGAAGCCTTCTTCGGTAGTCATCGACAGCAAGCGCGCCCGCTCGACGCCTTCGACCAGGACCTTGATGTTGCCGTCGGGAAGCTTGAGGCTCTGGATAATAGAGACGATCGTGCCGACCTGGTAGATCTGCTCCGGCGTGGGATCGTCCACCGACGCGTCGTGCTGAGTGGCAAGGAAGATTCTCTTGTCTCCCGCCAGGCCGTCTTCGAGCGCATGAACGCTCGATGGCCGCCCCACGACGAATGGCGTCATCATGTGGGGAAAGATCACGACGTCCCGGATGGGCATCATCGGGAGCTGAAAGCTGTCCACCATGTCCTTCTTTGATTGCATTAGGTCCTCCGCCGGAGCCTCGCTCTCATTGTAACGGGTGGTTGAAACGGGAGCTGCACAGAGGGGCTTGCGGGGCTCGCGGCCCTGCCGTCAGCGGCGCGGGCACGACAGATCGTGCCCCAATATCTCGTGGAGATGGGGCGCCGGGGTTAGCCGGCCTTGTCGAGCAGGGTGAGGCTCACGTTGTGGTTCTCGACCATCTACTTGGTCACCACGAAGTTCTTGACCATCTTCTTCGACGGCAGGTAGTACATCAAGTCGAGCATCAGCTCTTCCAGAATCATCCGTAGCCCGCGAGCACCGACTTTACGTTCCAGCGCTAGCGCGGCAATCGACTGCAGAGCGTCTTCCTTGAAGGTCAGTTCGATGTTTTCGAATTCGAACAGCTTCTGGTACTGCCGGATCAGCGAGTTCTTCGGACGGGTCAAGATCTCCACCAAGGCCGCCTCGTTGAGGTCGCTCAGAACCGTGCTGACCGGCAGCCGTCCGACGAATTCCGGAATGAATCCATGGCGGATCAGGTCCTGCGGCTGGACCTGCGCAAGCAACTTGGCGTCTCTCTCCCCGCCTTCGAGCTTCCCGGGAGCGGGTTTTTCCTCATGGTTTTCAGCCGAGCGGAAGCCCACCACCCGATGGTTCAGCCGGCGTCCAATGATCTTCTCGAGCCCGATGAACGCGCCGCCGCAAATGAATAAGATGTTCGTTGTGTCGACTGGCGTGAACTCTTGATGGGGATGCTTGCGGCCTCCTTGCGGAGGCACGTTTGCGACCGTTCCTTCGAGGATCTTGAGCAGCGCCTGTTGAACGCCTTCACCCGAGACGTCGCGCGTGATGGACGGGTTCTCGTCCTTGCGGCTGAGCTTGTCGATCTCGTCGATGTAGATGATGCCCTGCTGTGCCTTTTGGACATCGCCATCCGCCGACTGCAGCAGCTTGAGGATGATGTTCTCGACGTCCTCGCCCACATAGCCCGCCTCGGTCAGCGTGGTGGCGTCGGCGATGGCGAACGGAACTTCCAGGATCCTGGCAAGCGTTTGCGCCAACAGCGTCTTACCCGTGCCGGTCGGCCCGATGAGCAGGATGTTGGACTTCTGCAACTCGACGTCGTCGTTCGAGCGCTGTTTCGTCAGGAAGACGCGCTTGTAGTGGTTGTAGACGGCGACGGCGAGGGTCTTCTTGGCCCGCTCCTGGCCGACCACATACTGGTCGAGCTGTTCGCTCAGTTCCTGCGGCTTGAGGAGAGTAAACGCACTGCCGACCGGCTGCTCGCGGCGGTCGTCCTCAAGGATCGAATTACAGACCGCGACGCATTCGTCGCAGATGTAGGCCTTGGGGTAGTCGCCGGGCGTGGAAATCAGCTTCCCAACAACTTCTTGGGTCTTGTGACAGAACGAGCAGCGGAGCGTTTCGTCCGGTCCGTTTCGCTTCACCCGAGACTCCTTGGGCCGGTGATGCCTTCAGTCGCACGAAGCCCGGCGCGGGAACAGGCTGATCTCATCTTCAACTATCCTACGATTACCTTACCATGGCAATCAGATCCAATCCGCAACAAACCTTAGGGGCCGGATAGTCTGTTGGTTTGGGCCGGATCTGTGAGCCGGGCGCGTCCTGGGGAACGTTTGGGGGGTGCTGGAACGCAATGCCTTTTCGGCGCCTTTTCGGCGCTTCGACAGCCGTCGGCCGGTGAACACCCCGCGGCATGACTTCGGCATGAGTACAACGGTGGGTTGGTCGTTCCAAGCCGCTGCACGTACTGTGATGCGAACAGGCGTGCCCGATTGGAAGCAACGGCCCGGCTGGATTGCGGCAAGAACCCGTTCGACGGCTTGCGCCGCGCGCCATTGGTCATTCCAGACAAGCCTTCGCTAAGATCGGTGAGATGTCAGTGTTCCTCGATAGCGTCGTCGCCCGCGCGCGCAACCTCAATAAGCGCGTCGTCTTCCCCGAGGGCGACGATGAACGCGTTCAGGCGGCGGCTGAGCGGCTGGCCCGGGACCACGTCCTCACGCCCATCCTGGTCAGCGCGAACGACAACGCGCCGGCGGGCGTGACCACCCTCCATCCCAAGACCTACCCTCATGCCGACCGCCACGTGCGCTTGCTCCTCGAGCGCCGCCGGGCCAAGGGCATGACTGAGCGCGAGGCGCGAGACACAGCCGCGCAGCCACTCTACTTTGCCTCGCTGTTGCTGGCCCACGGAGAAGCCGACGGCCTCGTCGGCGGCGCCGGTAACACCACGGCCGAAACCGTGCGGGCGGCGATCCACTGTCTCGGCATCAAGCCCCAGTACCGGCTGATGTCGAGCTTCATGATGCTGGTTCATCCCAACCAAAGCTTCGGCAGCCGCGGCGTGCTCGTGTTCGCGGACGCGGCTGTCGTACCCGACCCGAATGCCGGACAGCTCGCCGACATTGCCATTGCTGCCGCTGAGAATACACGCAAGTTCCTTTCCGACCCGCCCCGCGTGGCGATGCTTTCGTTTTCGACCAAAGGGAGCGCCCGCCACCCGATGGTCGAGAAGGTCGCCGAGGCCGTGCGGATCGTGCAGCAACGCGCGCCCGAGCTCACCATCGACGGCGAGTTGCAGGTCGATGCTGCGCTAGTCGAGTCGGTGGGACGCAGCAAAGCACCTGGCTCGCCCGTCGCAGGCCGCGCCAACGTGCTCATCTTCCCCGATCTCAATTCGGCCAATATCGGCTATAAGCTCGCTGAGCGTCTCGGCGGCGCGCAGTCGCTCGGCCCGTTCCTGCAGGGGCTCTCAAAACCCGCTAACGATCTATCCCGCGGCTGCTCGGCCGACGACATCTACTACGTCGCCGCCATCACGGCTCTTCAGGCCCACGAAGAATCCTGAGAGCCGAAGAATCCGGTGGAGGGTGCGGCCTTGAATCCACATCAACACGGTATCGGCGGCACAAGAGGTAATGGCCGGCGGCTAGTATGATCGCTAGATGAGACTCCAAACGACTGTTGTTGGGAGCTACCCCATCCCCCGCTGGCTGTACGGCGACTCGTCCCGCACAACGCTCCGCGACGCCATTTCCGTTGTTCTCAAGACGCAGGAACTTGCCGGGATCGACCTTGTCGCCGATGGAGAGCTGAACCGTTTCGACCCCAGCCACCCCGAGACCAACGGCATGATCGACTACTTCGTGACCCGCATGTCGGGCGTCAAGACCCGCTACTCGATGAGCGACATCGAAGCGTTCCGGGCCGACGAGGGAATGAGCTTCCGCGCCGCCCCCGCGGGTATCGTCACGGACGAAATCGGCGATGGCGTCCTCAACCTGCCCGCCGATTACGAGTTCACGAAAGCGCTGACGGCCAAGCCGCTCAAGTTCACCTGCACCGGGCCGCACATGCTGGCCAAGACCGTCACGGACCGCCACTACGGCTCCTACGACAAGGTGGCGATGGCGATCGCTACCGTCTTGCGGCGTCAACTCGAGCGCATCCCGGCCGATGTCGTCCAAATCGACGAGGCCAACATTCCCGGTCACCCCGAAGACCAGGAATGGGCCATCGAGGCGCTCAATCACGTGCTCGACGGCATCAAGACGACACGCGCCGTCCACATCTGTTTCGGCAACTACGGCGGCCAGACGATCCAGAAGGGCCTGTGGGAGAGCCTCGTGCCTCTGCTCAACGGCCTACACGTCAACCATTACGTGCTCGAGTTCGCCCGCCGGGGCTACAAGGAACTGCCCATCCTCAAGGACGTGGACTCCAAGATCGGCATCGGGTTGAGCGTCGTCGATATCAAGGACAACGAAGTCGAATCCGCCGACCTGATCGCCTCGCGCATCGAGAAGGCTTGCAGCGTGCTCGGCGAAGAGCGCATCCACTACATCCACCCTGACTGCGGCTTCTGGATGTTGCAGCGAAGCGTGGCCGACCGCAAGATACACGCGCTAGTCGAAGGGCGTGACTTGTTCTACGGGCGCAAGTCATAGGGTGGCCAACGCTAGGTGATAACAGGCTTTGTCCTTGTGCCCCCGGGTCCGAGGCGACTCGCGGACCTGAGAACCGACGAATCGGTTCTCGGCAAGGCTTGAGCCTTACGCCACGAGGCGCGCCATACCTTCTTGGGCCCAAACTATGCAAAAGTTAACGAACACCGCCCCCACCTTTTGTAACCGGGTCTCGTAGACGAGCGCCGAAATAGATAATGGTTGGCCGCACCATCTCGCATTACAAGATCATCGAGAAGCTCGGCGAGGGCGGCATGGGCGTGGTCTACAAGGCCGAAGACGCCCGGCTCGACCGCCTGGTGGCGCTGAAGTTCCTGTCCGCCACCGATCGCGCCGACGAAGAGGGCAGCGCGCGTTTCGCCCGCGAGGCCCGAGCCGCCGCCGCCCTCGACCACCCCAACATCTGCACGGTCTACGAAATCGACGAGGTGGAAGGCCGCTCGTTCATCGCGATGGCCTTCTTGAAAGGCCGAACCGTGCAGCAGATGGTCGAGACCGCGCCGGTCCCGATCGACGCGGCGTTGGACCTCGCCATGCAGGCCGCGAAGGGGCTCGCGGCGGCCCACCAGAACGGCATCGTTCACCGCGACATCAAGAGCGCCAACCTGATGGTCACCAGCCCCACCGCGGGCAGCGAAGCGCAACTGAAGATCATGGACTTCGGCTTGGCGCAACTCACCGCCGGAGCCAGCAAGCTCACCGTCGAAGGATCCACTTTGGGAACCGCCGCCTACATGTCCCCGGAGCAGGCCCGCGGCGACAAGGTGGATCACCGCACCGATCTTTGGTCGCTCGGCGTGGTGTTCCACGAAATGATCACCGGGCAATTGCCATTTCGCGGCGAGTACGAGCAGGCGATCATCTACTCGATCCTGCACGAACCCCCCGAGGCGATCAGCTCCCTGCGCAGCGGAGTGGGCCTCGAGTTCGAGCGCATTGTAAACAAGGCGTTGGCGAAAGATACGGACGACCGCTATCAAAGTGCCGTCGACCTGCTTGTCGATCTACGCACGCTCAAGAAGGAGCGCGATTCGGGCGCAAGCCGGGTTGCCCATCCCTCGCACGTTACGCAGGCGCACTTGACTCGGGCGGGGGCGCCTCCGGCACCGGAGTCTACCCGCATTGGTGAGCCGGAAGCTCCGTCGGCTGCCCCGCAGCGCCAGCCCTTCTTCCACCGCACTTGGGTCAAATTTGCGGGCCTTGGCCTCGCCTTGGTCGCGGTGTTTGTGGCGGCGAGGTGGGTGCCGCCCGTGTGGAACGGACCCATGGGGAAGGGCCCCGGCGGCGCGGCGCGGTTTGGTTCGCGCGGACGTGGGGAGCCGCCGCGGATCGTCCCCATCACCAGCGATGCCGGGATCGAATCCTTCGCCTCGTTCTCGCCCGACGCCAGCCAGATTGCCTACACCTGGGACGGCGGGAGCGGCGGCAACTCGAACATCTACGTCAAGCTCATCGACGGCGGGGCCTCGCTGCGCCTCACCGACAGCTCCGCCATCGACAGCAGCCCCGCCTGGTCGCCCGACGGCCGCAACATAGCCTTCCTGCGCTACCAGCGCGGATCTGCCGGCGTCTACCTCGTCCCGCCCATCGGTGGGCCCGAACGCAAGATCGCCGATGTCCGGATTCCGCGGCGCAGAGGTGTGCTCCGAAACCTGACCTGGTCACCGGACGCCAAGCATCTGGTCTTGGTCGAGGGAGGCGCAGCCGGGGAGCCGGGTGGAATCCAGCTGCTCACCATCAGTAGCGGCGAGCGCACCGCGATTCTCGAGGGCAGGCGGCGGGGCGGCTTCCGTCACAGCCCTGCGTTCTCACCCGATGGCCGCTCGCTCGCCTTCTTGCAGTCCGCGGGCTTGAGCGCTGACGACATCTACATCGTGAGGCTCGACCAGGATCTTCAAGCAGCCGGCGAGCCCCGGCGGGTGACGGAAGACGAAGCGCGCATCGACGGCCTCGTTTGGGCCGTGGACGGTAAATCGATCATCTTCTCGTCCGAACGCAACGGCCAAAGGGGGCTATGGCGTGTCCCGGCCCGCGGCGGCCGGATCTTTCCCCTGCCCGGCGCCGGCGAGGGCGCCCGGCTTCCCGCCGTCTCCGCCGACGGCAGCAAGCTCGCTTACACACGGTCGATGCGGGATCTCAACATCTGGCGCCAGAGTCTGGCAGGGGACGCCGAGCCCGAACCGCTGATCCGTTCCACCCGCCTCGACCATCTGCCGCGCTATTCGCCCGACGGCCGCCGCGTCGCCTTCATCTCCGACCGCACCGGGAGCATGCAACTCTGGGTAGCCGACAACGACGGGACCAACGCGCTTCAGCTCACCTCCTACGAGGGCGAGTTGGTCACCCTGCCAAACTGGTCCGCCGATAGCCGCCGCATCGCGGTGCAAGTCATTGAGCGCGACCGCTCCCACATCGATCTGGTGAACGCTGAAGACCGCTCCCGCCGGCGTCTCCAACTTCCCGAGGAGGGCGGCATCGCTCCCTCTTGGTCGCGCGACGGCCGGTGGATTTACCTGACCCGTCGCTTCCAGGG